>CACXHD010000048.1 GCA_902767335.1 uncultured Lachnospiraceae bacterium | reverse complement strand
TCAAAATCAAAGGGGATCCCGCTCTTTGTGACCAGCCAGTCCACGTTCTCCCTGTTTATGATATAAATGTCCGCAGTCTGCATGAAGGCGGCTTTCCGTTCCTCCTCATTCCCTACTGCCAATGAATACGTCAAGCCGGAGAGATGGTCCCATTTCATTATTTCTGCCGGCCATGTATCCCTCGCCACGCGAAGAGGCGCAATCACCAGGACTTTCCTGATCAGGAAACAGTCCAGGCACAAGTCGAACAGTGCAGTCAGGGTAATTGCAGTCTTGCCTTTTCAACCCAAGCCCATATCAAGGAAGATCGCAGCGACCGGATTGCTTTCGATGTAATCGATCGCGTACTGCTGATAATCATGCGGTATGAACTTCATCTGGCATCACCTCCCATCTTTATCTTTTCAATGACCCCGCCGATCTGGCCGGGATCGTCAACGCAGAACACCTCAAAGCCAAGATGCTCCAGCTGCTTTTTCCTCCTCATCTGCAGAGGCCTCATTTTCTTGCCCGGTCTCTTCAATTCCACGAAGGCCATCCGACCGGAAGGAAAAAGGACGATGCGGTCAGGCACTCCATCCCATCCCGGGCTCACGAACTTCGGGGCAAGGCCGCCGGCATTCCTGACCGCTTCGACCAGTCTCTGTTCTATCTGTTTCTCGCTGGCGCGGAAGGTTTTGTCACAGCTGTCCACGCCGGTCTTTTGATCGTTGTTCATCAAAAGCCTCCTGTTTTCGGGCACTACGGACTTTTGTCCTTTTGTCCGAAGCCCTATAAAGGGATATACATATTTAAAGAAAGAAAGAAATAATCTTTTTTTGCCTTTATTAAGGGCGGTGTGACAATGTGACAAAAGTCCGGAAGCCTAGGTTTTCAGCGCCCTTTTTTGTCATGGCGCACTTTTTTCACGGTGCGACACTTGGGACAGAACCGACGGATTGACCGTATATTTCGGAAGGGGCGGCCTTCCGTTCGCAGAAGGTCTCTCCGGCTGGCGCACGATATATCCGTAGTCATCCAGGAAATCCAGTACAGGCTGTATCTCCGATACAGTCTTAAAGGTACGGCAGTACCGCATGGCGGTCCTCCGGTCAAATTCTGACAACTCCTTCTCTTTTATCATCTGAAGGATGCGTTCTGCCTGCTTATGCATCGTCGCTTCCGGGATCACATCATAGACCGCAAGGGCATGGCTGAGATAATACCGTCCCAGCCGTATGGCTTTTTCCATTGTCTCCCCGCTGACCGTCAGTGGCTCTTTATCCGTCAGGAACTCCGGCGCACGATAGATGCCTGCCCTGCATAAAAGGCCGGCGATCCTGAGCGTGTTGCCGACCAGCTTGCCGACCCAGTCGGCTATTTCGGCATATTCCTTCTTCAGCTTCGGTTCGATCTCCTCCGCGAAGTCCGTCAGCAGTTCCGATGCCTCTCCCGACAGCGTAATGATCTCCGGCCTTGGAGGATACGCATCCTCCAGAAGATCGACCATTTTCTGTTCATACCGCTGATATATCTCATCCGGCACCGGTCTGCTCTGGAAACGACGATCACCGACCGTGGATGTGGGCAGACAGTAGAGGAAACGTGCAGTCAGGCCGCGTCCCCTGAAAGTCGCATTGCTCAAGACATCCGATATGACCTTCGGCTGCGTCATCAGCAGGATGGTAAGTGACGGATCCATGATGCTTTCGCTTTCACGGCCGATACGATCGACACGGATGGTGTCCCCGGAGTATCCCTTCAGCATGACATCGATATTGACGTTCTTTGTGTAGATCCCGGCAAGGGTATCAAAGATCCCGCCCTCGCTGGAGATGAGCGCCGCCCGCCCGTGGTTCCCTGCCATGACCGAGACCAGTTTTTCCGTAGTGATATCATCCACATAAAGGTGCAGCGGCGTCTCCTCTACGAACTCCGCGATCTCTTTTGCAATCTGTTCCAGTTCCCCAGGCTCCGCATTGCCCTTCGCCACCTTGTCTTCTATGGCCTTCTGCCTGCGTTCCAGGATCCGTTTTCTCATCCTGCTGCCCTCGACACTTGCCGCATTCCGTATGTTGTACTGCACCTCGTAGTTGTCAAGGGGACTGGCCACGGCATGCAGCACTGCCGATTTTCTTTCGGACGGGCTCGCGATTATATTGGAGAACGTATTCAGCGGCTCGGTCCAGTCGGCTTTTCCTTTTATGACATACTTTCCCTGCGTACAGACGGAAATGAGCGTGAGCACTGCTGTCCCTGCCATGTCAATGGGCGTCTGTGTGCTCTCCGCAACCGCCTCCACGTATCTTCCAATGTCCGGCGGCAGGGCTTCAACGGGGAACGGCTCAAGGTCATATCTTCCAAAGGGGATCGGTTCTTCCCAGTCGGATACGGCCTGCTCGAATTCCCGCTCTGCCTCCGCCAGTTTTTCCTTTTCCAGCGTTTCTTTTACCAGGGGATCGGCCGCGGCAAATCCACACATTTTAAGAAATGAAGTCTTCTCGTCTTCATCGCCGAACCTGTGCCAGCGGACCAGGTCAAAGGCGTTCGAGAGCCTCCCGCCCGCGGGGTCGGTGGCATGATGGCTGAATGCGAATTTATCGTCATAGACCACAACGCCGCAGGATCCCTCGCCCGGGATGTAATCGTAACGACCCTCGACCGCACTCGGTGCATAGACGCCATACAGGAATTTGCTGATTGCATCCTGTATGGAATAGGTCCGGCAGAAGGTCCCCACAATGCCCTCCTTGGTCAAAGGATCCTCCTGTTCCTTACCGCCCGGTGATCTGTTATTCTGTTCCCTTTTGGATACCGGAAGATCCGAATGATCCTGCCAGCCGGGATGCGCCGCAAGGTATTCGTCAGCATTCAGGAACGGCTTGTCTATGACTTCATAAACATAATCGCCGTCCCTGGGCGTGGATGGCCAGTGCATCAGCTGATTGGTCACAAAGGAAACGGGGTCATATTGTTCGATACCAAACTCAGCAGCAAGATACCGGGATACGGCGGCATACCGCTCTGGGGGAATATCCTCCGCCAGAGCGATCACCACACGGTACCTCGGTCTGTCCGGTGTATGGCTGTGCGTGGAATAAAGGACAGCGGCATAACGGCACTCATTCAGGAAACGCTCCTGGAAGTCCGGCTCCGGGCTGTCTACGTCATGCGTGATCAGGGATCTGCATTCCACGTTCACAGCCTTCCGTCTGCCGTCCTTTAAGAAGCCTCCAACAAAGCTGCCGCGATCCTTCGCGGCGTCCCGTTCATCCTTGCCCATCGCACGGTATTCATCCACCGTCTCGGATGTATAGGTGGTCTTCCTTAGCCTGTCACAAAGTTCCGGCCACGTGATTCTTATATTTCTCCATTTCAGCGCTTTCCGGCTGTTCGCACAGGCGATCTTCAATTCCCGCATACGTACTCACCTCTGAACTTTCCGGTCCCCGATACCGATATGACATATTCCGCCATTGCACTCAGCTGCGCATAATCTTCATCTGAAAGGCAGGCAAAGCCCTCGGCAGGCGGGATCCCGGCAGCGGCATCCAGTCCGCAGTAATGCAGAACGGCCTCACGGAGCGAAGGTCCGAAACTTGTGCCGTCGTCCCGGCGCAGTGTACCAAGCGTTCCGTTCGTGATCCCCAGATCCGCTGCGACATCCTTCCACTTTCCGAAAATGTCATATTCCTGCATGACCGTATCGTGGAGGTCGGCCTGGATAAGGTTGCGGACATAATGCTCGATCTGCTGAAGACAGATCACGATGATGTGATTCGAGATTGTGCCGAGCATCATGTCTCTTCGATCCTCCACGCAGTTCCGGGAGTATCTCTTGCGGCAAAGCGCATCCACCGCCTTTTTCAGGACATTCCAGTATTTCCTTCCTTCCGGATCATCTGGCTGACGGAGCCGCATAAGGGCATCAAAGCCGCCCCCGCCGCATTCCTTCAGGTAATCAAATACGACAGGCGCGATTGAAACGGCATCCGCCCTCATCGCCGCCATGAAGTTATTTCCTTCGGGCTTCACTTCATCCATTGCCCAGGGGCGGACCGCCGGATCATATAATTCCTCAGCCTTCTCATGGCATCTCCTGCACAGGCTGACAAGGTCATCCGGGGATTCTTTCCCGAACCTGTCGTAGGTCAGATGGTGGACATCCGAAGCCTCTCCCCCGCAGACCTGGCAGATATGGCCGTCAAGGTCAAGACGTGCGTCCGCCCTCTTTCTCCAGGCGGCACTGTGGATATACCTTTCATATACGGGGTTCCCTTTTCCCATTCTCATAAAACCTCCACCTCCTGAAATGCGCTATTGAAATACCGTACCCGCTGCCTGCGCTTTTTCGCCCGGTCGATCTCTTCCGCCATGCCTTCCGATATGACATCGCCCAGGATCCAGACCTCATGGCACTTCCCCATGAGCACGATGTCCATGAATATCGCAAGCTCCCGCTCCGCAGGATTCCTGTCATCCATGAACTGCGGGAACATGAGCGTCGCTGCCAGCGGGATCTGCCCATGGTCCAGTGCGAACCGGCAGAACTTCCGCGTCCTCTCCATGTTTGCTTCGGGATCCGACCTGTACGGACTGCAGATGTACACGAGCGGCATGAAAGGCGGCCTGGTCTTTCCCTCTGCGGCCATGATTGCCATATAGGGGGTCGGGTCTTGATAGCCTTCCGGGTTTTTGAAACCAATCATTTCAAACATCCTCCTTGTAATAACTTGCTGAGGTAACCCTCTCAATAGGTAGCCTCGGGAGACGGTCAAATCTGACGTTTTTGAAAATTTTCTTTCAGTTTTTTTTCTGCCATTGCCAGCCACTTTGATACAGTGCTTGCATCCTTCACCCCAACGGAGGCGGCATAGTCATTAACGGTCATGCCGCCCAGCCGGACCGCGATAAAGGCAGCCGCCCATTTCGGTCTC
>CACXHD010000047.1 GCA_902767335.1 uncultured Lachnospiraceae bacterium | reverse complement strand
TTTAATAGCTGAAAATATTCTGAATTCCGACATAAAGGCTGTCTTTTAAGAGGTCAGTCTCCATTTTCAGCCATTTAGAACTGGTAATTATTTTAGAAAGACAGAAGAATGAAGAAAACGCGTCAGAGACTTTGCAGCATTGTTGTTTGTTTGTTTTTTGTGTTCACGGTATTGCTCTACGGACCGTTCAGTCTGTATCTTCCCAATGCGGGAGATTTCTGGTTTACACCGGGGACGGTTGCGAAAGTAGTACTGCCGGTATCCGCAGTGGTGTTTCTGGTCCTGGTGCTGTTGTTTATGCTTCTTCCGGAGAAAGCTTCACGTTTTTGTGTGAAACTTCTTTTTGGCATTTCCCTTGCCATGTATCTTCAGGGAAACTTCATGAATATCCGGTACGGCACCGGTGTGCTCGACGGTACCGGAATCCGCTGGCAGCATTATACAAAATACGGTCTGGGTACCAGTCTGGTGTGGATCCTGAGTATTGCGTTTCCGTTTCTGGCTCCGGAATGGATCAGACGTTTCACAAAGCTTGAGTTCGACGCGGCTATGATACAGAAGGTGCTGGCCGGTCTGTCTGCCGCCTTCATCCTGATGCAGGTTCCGGCATTTGCGGTTCAGGCGCTGTCCTTCCAGCCGCAGACGAATACGGATTTTTCCATTACCCGTCAGGGAGAGTTTGAACTGGGAGATCAGGAAAATGTGATTATTTTTGTGCTGGATACGCTGGATGAAGCCTATTATCAGGCATTTCTGAAGGAAGATCCGGACTATACGCAGAACCTGACCGGATTTGTCCATTACGGAAATACCCTGGCGAGCGGCGCCCGGACGACAGTGGGCGTTCCAGCCATGTTCACGGGAATTCCCTTTACACGCAGTGAAACATACAATGAGTATAAAGAAAAGGTCTGGGGTGCCGAAAATGGATTGTCGGTTCTTGCCGACGCCGGTTACGACGTGCGGGTTTACTCGGAAAATGTGCTGTTTTCTGAAGACTGCACAGAATATGTCAAAAACTTTTCCACAGAAACCGCAGAAGTTGGATCCTGGAAAACACTGGCAGAAAAGCTGTACTGCCTGGACCTGTATAAATTTATGCCCCATTACCTGAAGCGGTTCTTCCTGATTGATACAGCGGATTTCGACGCTGCCATGAAGACGGGGGAACTTTATGCGATAAAGGATGCAGCTTTCTGGGAGGGCTACCGGAAAAACGGCGTTTCGAAAGGGGAAGATCTGCATAAGACAGCGCGGATTTATCATCTGCGCGGAACGCATCCGAAGTATGTGCTGAGCAGGGAAGGGACTTATTACAGAAAAGCAACGCTGGAAGATACCACGGCCGGATGCTTTTACTGTGTGAATGAGTTTCTGGAGGATCTGAAAAAGAAAGGCCTCTATGATTCGTCGACCATCATTATCACAGCGGATCACGGAGACCTGAATAAAGCGGAGCAGGCCATTTTTATGCTGAAGCGAAAGGGAGCGGACGGACCGTACACAGACAATCTGTCGCCGGTTTCCCTGTTCGACCTTCCGGTGTTTCTGGCAGATCTGGCCGGGACGGAGCTGGAACATCTGCCCTACAGTATGAGGCTGGACGAGCTGCAGGAAGATACGGTCCGGGAACGCCACTTTTTCCGTCATCATGGTGGAAACATTTCTTCTGTCATCGATGAATATATGACAACCGGAAGCCTTTACGATCCGGATCAGCTGGAAAAGATCGCGGTCTATGAAGATCAGACGACAGCGGAGGACTATGTGCTGGGCACGGAGCTGTCCTTCGGCATGGAACAGAGCGGGAACCCGTATATCGTGGACGGTTTTGGATATAATACAGGGATTCGTACGGTTCTGTACGGCCCTCATTCCATTCTGAAAATACCGTTCGCGGAAGTGCCGGAATCGGGCGAGATGCATGTGCATATAGAGGTTACGCTTGCGCATAAAGACCTGGAGAAAGAACTGGTTGTGTATGCAAATGACCAGGAAGTATACAATGGCCCGATCATCGAGACCTCTCTTGAGGATGGAATCAATTTTGATGTGCCGGTGAGCTGTATGGACGATACAAAGGAACTGACACTGAATTTCACCTTCCCGTGGGTTTCGGAGGATGAGATGAAGCTGAAAGTGAGCAAACGGACCGACACGATTCGCTTTATAGCATTAACGATTGACTAAGGGAAATACGGATAAAAAAGACAGGGGAGGCACATCCGGCCTCCCCTGTTTCAACGAGAACCCGACCCGCTCCAAACTGTCACTGCCGAATCAGGGATGCAGTGAAATCAGCTGTACCTGCCCGTATAGACAGGTTTCTCCGTCCGGCACGGGATCGCTCTCAACGCGAAGGATTCCCCCGGGTTCCTGCAGAGAGAGCGAGAGAGGAAAGCCTGTTTTCTGCGCGAGATACATGCCTGCCGCAGAGGTTCCGCTGGCACAGGAGTTTTCCCAGAAAACCGTATCGCCGCCGGGAATGTATACGAGCGGAATCAGAGCCGGCACCGATCTGCGCCGGTCCAGGAACATGAGACCGAGACCTTTGGCCCCCAGAGCATGACACCACGTCCGGATGGCAGCTTCCGCCTCCGGGCGTTTGTCTTTCAGGGAGAAGAAGACGGAATCCGGTTCGATGATGAGATGGGAGATCCCTTCCATAAGCACCAGGGGGAGCATGCCGGACAAGGCCTGGAATGTAAACGGATGCTTCTCAATATTCAATGCAGGAGGCATTGTAACGCATCCCTCAAACCGGTCCTCAGACAGCCTTTTCAAACATACATTTACCGGGTCCGGTGTCCCGGAAACGCGAAGCAGCACGGACTGACATTCGGAACCGGAAGATCCCAGAGTGAAAGCTTTGGTGCCGGAAACTACGGGATTGGGAACTATGGGGGCGGATGCCTCGGGAACGGAAACGGTGAGAGCGGATGTCTTGAGGGCAGAAACTGCGGAGCCGGAAACTTCCGGAGAGGAAGAAACAGCGGCACCGCTGTACGGGCTGTGCCGGAACAGAAACAAGGCGGCAGCGCTCATGGACGCATTGCCGCAGAACTCGCCCCCGGCCATCCGCAGGCAAACCGGGTACTCCCCATGATATTGTACGAAACCCACCTGCTCCACAGAAGGATGCTGCTGCATGATCAGTGCGGCGACAGCGGGCTGGTCTTTTTCTCCCACGGAACTCTCAACAAGGGCAGTGATATTTCCGGTCGGATCTAAAATGCAGTAACGAAGCTGCTCTGTATGCATAGATATATTCCCCATGTTAGCGCCGGGTTGAAACAGCCACTCCGGGTCGGAGAGAAACAGCCAATTCTGGCCGGATAGAAATCGCCAATGCATCTGCTTC
>CACXHD010000046.1 GCA_902767335.1 uncultured Lachnospiraceae bacterium | reverse complement strand
ACCGCTCAACAGGCTATGGATGCACTCTTAATTCCAGTAACCGAGCAATCCAAATATGCTGCAAAACTCTGATCATCCAGCCCACCTGGCAGCGATCCCACCCCTGTGTAAGACCTACACAGCCGGAAACATGCCAGGTGGGCTTTCTTTTTGCTTTCAAGTCCTCTGCCCCCCTCCATTTTCTCTTCTTTGTTCCGACCGACTCGGAACAGCAATCAGCCATGCGATTAATGATCCCGAAATGGTTGCCAAAAGTTTATGATTATTCTGGTGGATAAAGAAAGGATGGGTACGTTTTGAGTACATTGGAGGAAACTGTATCGATGATGAAACAGCTGCCGGAGAGGGATTTGCTTAAGATTCAGGCATTTGTAAGGCTTTTTTTCCGGATTCGTCAAATCCGTTTGCTCCACTGACTGAAGAAGAGATATATGCCCAACTTGAAAGTTCGAGAAAGCATTCAGAGGAAGGAAAACTGAAGGATGCAAGGCAGGTATCCGCAAATGTGAGGGCAAAGTATGGACTATAGAGATCAGCTTAACACCTGGAGAGTACTTGCTACAGATGATGTTGAGGAAGATCTGTCTGAGTTTGTGCAGTACCTTTTGTTTGAGAAAATGAGCGAACAGGCTGCAAATGCTGTGCTCGAAGACTATGATGAAACATTTGATGAACGGAAGAGAACTGCCGGATCTTTGAAACTTGTTGACAATCCGCGACTTGCTAAGCTGGGCTACAGAAGGATCAATTTTAAACGGCATAGATATTATTTCCTGTATAGAGTTGAAGGCGGCACGGCAATTGTCGATGCAATGTATCATGAGTTGCAGGATCCGAATAATGTGATGAGATGAGGTATCCAAACTGTTATTTGGAGACGCTGGTCTTCAGGAAACTGAGGATCAACTTTGTTTCTGTTTGATTGATTGACAAAGACACTCACCGGCAGTATATTTGGAATTGCTCTAAGGAAGCACTGATTAATCCGTGTTTCCTTAGAGCCTTCGGTGGATCGCAGTGCTGCGCAGAAGAAGGCTTCCTTCGGAAACCGTACAGCATGCGGCTATGAGCGCACAAGGCGCTCAAAGATTTTATCGGGAAACGCTGAGTTATAGGGTATCAAAATGCGAAAAGTGGAATTTATCAGCGTTTCCCTAATTATTTATTCATGTACGCAATTCACACCGCAGCGATTTCTGCGGGTTCATGAGCAAAGCACACAAAAAGGAAAGGAGGAAATGGCAATGTCGTATTCGCGCATGTCGAAACGTAACAGAATTGCGGCAGGTATCCTTGGGATCCTGATGCTGTTTACGGTGCTGTTTTCTGCTTTCTATCTCGCCGCGGAAGTTGCTCATGACTGCACGGGAGAAGACTGCCCAATCTGTGCATGCATCGCGCAGTGCGAGAAGGCGATTCGTCAGATCGGTAACGGGGCAGCGCTTTGGACGATTGCCTTTCTTCCTGTCGTTTCCATGCTTGTTCTGGCGTTTCTTTTCGTTTATGAGTTTTCGCAGGAAACGCTTGTCTCGGAAAAAGTCCGTCTGAATAATTGAAACGACTTCTGACAGGGGAGAACTGTGCCTGTTTTCAGGTGCATGGGTCTTCCCTGGCATTTTTGCGCCAAAAAACGAATCAAAATCGAATGACAGGGGTACATATTTTATAAATATTAAATGTTTTTTCCGTTTATGATAGTGTCCTATATGAAATATCTGGAGGTTTTTATGAGAAAATTATTGGTCTTTTTCACTGCGGCTATGGTGATGGCCACCGGCCTTTGCACATTTGGATCGGAAATCAGTGAGGCTGCGGCAGGCGATGACAAAATACAGATTGTAACAACGATCTTTCCCGTGTATGACTGGGTAATGAATGTTCTCGGTGAGAATCCCGCAGACGCTGAGGTGACCATGCTGCTCGACAGCGGCGTAGACCTCCATAGCTTTCAGCCGACGGCCGAGGATATTCTGAAGATTTCCACCTGCGATCTGTTTCTGTATGTGGGCGGAGAATCCGATCAGTGGGTGAAGGACGCCCTGCAGGAAGCCACAAACAAGGATATGATTGTGGTCAGTCTTCTGGATGCGCTTGGGGATTCCGCGAAAGAGGAGGAAGTCGTCGAAGGCATGCAGGAAGAGGAGCATGAGCACGATCATGAGCATGAAGAAGACGGCGATGCAGACGCTGAAGATCATGAGCATGAAGAAGCCGGTGATGCAGACGTCGAGGAACATGAGCATGAGCACGAGGAAGGCGAGGCGGAATACGATGAGCATGTCTGGCTCTCCCTCCGGAATGCGGCAGTTCTTGCGCAGAGCATCGCCGATTGCGTCCAGAGCATAGATCCGGACAACGCAGAGATTTATGAAAGCAATACCGCGGCGTATATTGAAAAACTGAATGCACTGGATGAGGAGTACAAGACGGTAATCCAGGATGCATCTTTCCACACGCTTCTGTTCGGAGACCGTTTTCCGTTCCGATATCTGACGGATGATTACGGGCTCGAGTACTTTGCCGCTTTTGTCGGATGCTCAGCGGAGACGGAAGCGAGCTTTGAAACGATCATGTTCCTGGCGCAGAAGGTCGATGAGCTTGGACTGCCTGCGGTTATGACGATTGAGGGAACGGATCATCGGATTGCGGAGACGATTGTCCAGAGCACGAAGACAAGAGACCAGCAGATCCTTGCGCTGGATTCGATGCAGTCGACGACAGCGGGAGATGTTGAAAACGGAAGCACATATCTGGATATCATGGAAAAGAATCTGTCAGTCTTGACAGAGGCACTGAAATAAGGGCATACGACTTCCGGCAGACGTCGGATCTGAGAAAGCCAGGCCATTTTCGAGAATACTCATCCTGCTTAGCATAGAAAACCCGGCTGGCAACGCGAAAGCCCAACCGGCTTTGCGCAGCAGATCCAGTCGGTTTTGCGAAAAACGCCTGGCAATAAAAAGCCTCGGCCGGTTTTGTGAAAGCCGGCCTTATAGAAATGGAGTGAAGGAATATGGCTTTAATCACCATTCAAAATCTGTCCCTGGGATATGATTCCCACGCCATCGTGGAGAACCTGAATTTCACCGTAAACACGGGCGATTACCTTTGCATCGTGGGAGAGAACGGTTCCGGCAAAACGACCCTCATGAAAACCCTGCTTCATCTGCAGGAGCCGGTCAGCGGCCAGATCCGGATGGGCGACGGGCTGAAGAAAAATGAGATCGGCTATCTGCCGCAGCAGACGATGGTGCAGAAGGATTTCCCCGCGTCCGTGAGCGAAATTGTGCTCTCCGGATGCCAGGGGCGCTGCGGGCTCCGGCCTTTCTATAATAAAGAGGAAAAAGAGCTGGCGAAGACCAACATGGAGCGCATGGGAATAATGCCGCTGAAAGACCGCTGCTACCGGGAACTGTCCGGCGGACAGCAGCAGCGGGTGCTTCTTGCGAGAGCTCTGTGCGCGACGCAGAAGGTGCTGCTTCTGGACGAGCCGGTCGCGGGGCTGGATCCGAAGGTGACGGCTGAGATGTATGACCTGATCGAGACGCTGAACCGGGAGGGGGTTACCATTATCATGATTTCGCATGATATAGCTGCCGCGGTCCGTTATGCAAGTCATATCCTCCATATCGGAGATACGGTCTTTTTCGGTACAAAGGAAGAATACATGAACAGCGATGCCGGGAAACTCTTTTTCCTGCAGCAGAAGGGCGGTGAGGCGTAATGTTTGGGAAACTCGGACTGTATCTTGCATATCCGTTTGTGCGCTACGCCCTGATTGTCGGTGTGCTGATCGCCCTGTGTTCCTCGCTGTTCGGGGTTACGCTGGTGCTGAAACGGTTCTCCTTCATCGGCGACGGGCTGTCGCATGTTGCATTCGGCGCGATGGCGATCGCTGCGGTGCTGAATCTGACGAATGAAATGCTGCTGGTGCTGCCGGTGACGATCATCAGCGCGATCCTGCTTCTGCGCACGGGACAGAATGCAAAGATTAAAGGGGATGCGGCCATTGCCATGATCTCCGTGGGCGCGCTGGCGTTTGGATACCTCATTATGAATATCTTTTCCACGTCGTCAAACCTGTCCGGGGATGTATGCAGTACCCTGTTCGGGTCGACCTCCATTCTGACGCTGACGCAGAAGGAAGTCTGGCTGAGCATCGTGCTGTCGATTGCGGTTGTGATCATTTTCATTCTGTTTTACAACAAGATCTTTGCGGTGACATTTGACGAGAATTTTTCAAAGGCGACGGGAACGAACGCTAACGGCTATAATCTGCTGATCGCGATTGTGATTGCGGTCATCATTGTCCTCGCGATGAATCTGGTCGGATCGCTCCTGATTTCCGCGCTGGTGATATTCCCGGCGCTGTCCGCCATGCGGCTTTTCCGGAATTTCAAGTCGGTCACGATCTGCTCGGCAGTGTTGTCTGTGATCTGTGCGTTTGCGGGGATTCTTATTTCCATTCTGGCGGGAACGCCGGTCGGATCCACGATTGTGGCCGTGGATGTGTTTGCTTTTGCCGTCTGCTATGCGGCGGGCATGATCTTGGGAGGCGTAAGGAAATGAAGAAATGGTTATGTCTGCTGCTCCCAGGGGATTGAGTTTTTCCTGGCGAGGGATTACACTACCCGGAAGCAGGCGAAGAGATTTGTGTGTCCGGGGTGTTTGACACATATGAGGAAGGGGAGAGTACATACTGCACTTTGAAGAATGCGAGCTTCATATGACGAAATGAGCAAAAACTTCATCGATCCGTGGAGCGTTTTGATTTTCCCGGCCCCGATTACGTGAAAGGAGAGCGCTGAGGAACCGTATCAAAATGACTTGCAGGCCCGGAGAAAACAAGGCTTTTTCCCTGTTTTCTCCGGGCCTTATTTCATGCATACCGCTCGAGATATTCCTCGAGGCACAGATTTTCCTCTTTCATGATTTTTGCGGCATGGACCCCGACATACCGGTAATGCCACGGTTCGTTGATGATTCCGGTGATCTCTGTCTTGTCCTCCGGATAACGTTTGATAAATCCATAGTCGGCGGCATAAAGCTCCAGCCAGTACCAGACGCTCCCCGGATCGGTTCCGGCTGATTCATCGCCGGAGATATCAAGCCCCAGCCCCAGCTGATGCTCGCTGGTTCCGGGAATGGCGACCCATTCCTCGGCAAGTTGTACCGCTTCCTCATGTTGGTATCCACTGTTTTCGTATTCCTGGATTTTCTCATCCATCAGCTGCTGCTGGATCTCATAGGTTCTGTAGGAAGAATTGATGGTGGGATAGATTCCCTGTGCCCGCATGGCGTCAAACATTTCCTGCAGATGGGGATAGACGCGGCTGTCAATACTGTTTCCGTTCGCCAGCTGTGTGAGCTCCGGGATTACGTAACCGTCCGGAATGGGATGGGTTTTGTTTACGAGAATCAGCGACCATTCTTCCTCATCGTATGAAGTGTCATTGGAAACAGAGGAAGAGGAAGAGGAAGAGGAAGAGGGGGCTTCGTCTTCTATATAGCCAGCTTCGGCGGCTGCGGATGCCCCGACGGATTCAGTGGTTCCGGATGCCCCGGCGGATCCGCCGGTTCCGATTGTCCCGTTTTCCGCTCCGATCCCGATCAGCGGGGTGTCAGCTGAAGCGGAAACGGCCTGGGGATGCGATCCGGCCAGGCATGCAGCGGACGCCAGAATGGCAGTTGTGTATAGGAAATGGTTTTTACGCATTCGTCCTCCTGTATATGCATGGAAGTGCTTTACCGGTGGCATTATGAAAGCATGGTTGAATTCTGATTTCTGCTTCTGGCCTCTCTGGCTAAGCGCTTCTCTGAATTGCTCTTTGTGTGTGCTGTGTGCTTAAAGCTGTATCCGGAGAGGGCTTCGAAGAAAGCCATTATTCTGCCTTGCACTGGGATTCGCCGGTGGCGATCGAAGCGAAGAGTGGAATTCATCAGACCTCTCCCAGGATGGTTCCGCCGCCGACGACAATGTCACCGTCATACAGGACGACTGCCTGGCCGGCGGTAATGGCGCGCTGCGGTTCGTCGAACACTACGCGTACTTTGCCGTCGGGCAGGAGAGTGGCACGAGCTTTCCCTTCTTTGGACCTGTATCTTGTCTTTGCTGTCACTTCCAGTTCTTCTCCGCACTGCGGCTGGCCGACGCTGATCCAGTTGAAATCCCCGGCCGTAAGGACCTGGCTGAACAGATCACTGTTATCGGCCAGAATCACGCGATTATTTTCCATGTCTTTCCGGAAAACGTACATGGGTTTTTTCAAGGAAAGGCCGAGACCTTTTCGCTGACCGATGGTGTAGCGGATCATTCCTTTGTGGGTGCCAAGCACATTTCCCTCCAGATCCGTGAAATCGCCGGAAGGATATGTTTTCCCGGTCCGCTTCTCGATAAAGGAACCGTAATCCCCGTCCTGTACAAAACAGATATCCTGGCTGTCATGCTTCGCTGCGTTCACGAACCCGTATTTCTGCGCCAGTTCCCGGACCTGCTCCTTCCCGTCATATTCGCCGAGGGGAAAAATGGTATGCGCAATCTGTTCCTGGGTCATGAAGCAGAGCACATAGCTCTGATCTTTCTCCTTGTTTTTTCCTTTCAGAAGCAGATGCCGTCCGGTGGATGCGTCATACGCCGTCCGGGCGTAATGGCCGGTCACCACGTAATTGCAGTCGAGCTCCCGCGCCCTCCGGTACAGAAGGTCGAACTTCATATATCGGTTGCAGTCGATGCAGGGGTTCGGGGTCAGCCCTTTCTCATAAGCGCGGACAAACCGGTCGATCACCTGGGCCGCAAAATCATCCGAAAAATTGAACACATAATGACGCATATGGAGGGAATATGCCACACTTCTTGCATCCTCAACATCGTCCAGGCTGCAGCAGCTGTGCTCTTTGGAGACATAGACATCCTCGTTCTGAAAAAGTTTCATGGTCACGCCAATACAGTCATATCCCTTCTCAAGCATCAGCGCGGCAGCCACCGAGCTGTCCACACCGCCGCTCATCGCAATCAAAGCCTTGTTTTCCACGTACAACCTCCCATATAGTGAGTCGGAAGATACGTCCCCCGACTCACTGCGTCTGACATTCAGGATCATTCAGAAACTATATTTTAACGAATCCATGCAATGGAATCAAGGGGAGATGTGATGAGCCGCCAGGGCGAGCTTTGCCTTGCGCTGGACAATCTGTACGGCCTGAAAGAGATCCACGACATCAGCAGCTTTGACGAAGTCTTCACGGAGACCGGCTACAAACATGATCTGCTGAGTACGGATCCGAATGTGAAAGATGGTGCCCTGCTTGACTTTATCAATATTATCTGGATGATATGCATTCCGGGTACGTATTTTCATCCTATCTTACGGATGAGGCCCAGACGATCGGCGGCGACGGCCTGACGTACAGGGGAGATGTAGCCGTGTACGCCCGCTATAGCGAAGCCAGAACGAATGCGGATCACCATATCAAGCCCTATGAGGAAGTAGGGAATACCGCCTACATTACCTTTGACCATTTTTACATGGCAAATACCGGGCCTGCTTATTATCGGGAGATGATCCGGATGACGACTGGATGGATACGGTGGATCTGATCCTCTATGAAGCGAAGCAGCAGAGTACCACATCCATAGGAGCTGCTGCACCGCATGGTTGTGGATGAATGCCAAAACAAATCTACTGGTTCCGGATGTAATCCTGAACCACTGCGAGAGAATTCTCGCTGACCGTCGTGATGAAATAACTGTCCGACCAGAAATACGGCTTCCAATAGTACTTCTTAAGGACGGTTTCCCCATATTCCTTTCTCGCGAACCGGGAAGTTTTCGTCTTTACTATGTTGACAAGACTCCCCGGGGCGGTGAAGGGATCCGCCTCGAAGAGGATGTGCACATGGTCCTTTTCCCCATTCATCTCCAGGATTACAAGACCTTTTTCACGGAAGATATCGCGGATCGTGTTGTACACGATTTCCTTAACCGGGCCGGTCAGGACCGGGTGGCGGTACTTTGTCACCAGCACCATATGGTACTGCAGCAGGAAGCAGCTGTGTCGGTTCGTATAGTATGT
>CACXHD010000045.1 GCA_902767335.1 uncultured Lachnospiraceae bacterium | reverse complement strand
TTAATGCATGTGTGCGAAAAGAGTCAAGGACCAGGAGACTTGCGGATAAGCTGCTCCGGAAGCTGGATGATCCTTATGAAGAGATCCACTTGAAAGACATTTCGTTTCCGGTCGCTGACGGGAAGTGTCTCGAGCGGCGCGACCGGCTAATCCGGAACGGAGACTTCGATGATCCGATGTTTGACCTTGCGCGTCAGTTCGCGGCGGCGGAAACCATCGTGATCGCAGCCCCGTACTGGGATCTTTCTTTCCCTGCTGCTTTGAAGCAGTATCTTGAGCAGGTCAATGTGGTCGGGATCACTTTCCGCTACACACAGGAGGGAGTGCCTGTCGGACTTTGCAAAGCAGAAAGGCTGTATTACGTGACGACAGCCGGAGGCGATTTCACGCCGGATGAATATGGATTCGGATATATCGAAGCCCTGGCAAAGGGCTATTACGGCATCCGGGACGTCAGGCTCATCAAGGCGGCGGGACTTGACATCTATGGAGCCGACGTGGAGGCGATACTGCAGTCCGCGGAAGAGACCATAAACGGCATCTGAGAGGACTTGCTGAGGCATGTGAACCATGCTAAAAATGTAGTAGGCGCAGATCGTGGCCAGATATGGAATTGCCACAGCGCAGCCAGACATGAAACTGTTACAGAAATAGTTGCGGACAGAAAATACATCAGGGAAAGAACAAAGATATGAAGATCAAAGCGGTGAAACTGTATGAAAACGGATTCATGACACAGGCATTTGCCTGCGGCGGCGAAGGGATGGAAGGGATCGATCCGTCAGTGCGGTACCGTTCCAGCCTGCAGAATTATGTCATCGATACCGGCAGCGAAGTCATCCTGGTGGATACGGGGATGCCTGCGGAAGTGCCGGACGCGGTGCCCGATGAGAACACCTTCATTTTCATGGGCAACAAGATCAGGAATTACGCGGAAGCCCTGGCGGAGCTCGGCTATCAGCCGGAGCAGGTCAGCAAGATCCTGATCACACACAAACATGCCGACCATACAGGAGAGCTCCGCTGTTTCCCGAACGCGAAGATCTACGCTTCCGTGGAAGAAGCGAAGGCCGATGAACTGAAGCCTTATCCGAACGTCGTTCCGGTGGAGTTTACGGACGGGGCGTACGCCAATTTCGAAAAGAGCCAGAAGATCGCGGACGGCGTCTATTTCATTGAGGCGAAAGGACATACGACCGGCAACAGCATCGTGATCGTGGAAGACGGCGGCCTGTACTACACGATCCACGGGGACGTGACTTATACGGACGAAGCACTGTATGCGAATAAGCTATCGGTCGTGTTCGAGGACATTGCGGCTGCGAGGCAGACTCTGGATGCCGTAAGAGAGTTCATCGGCAGTCACCCTACCGTATATCTGTCCACGCATACTCCTCTGGGATATGAGAACCTGGAAGAGAAAAAAGTGGTCGATCTCGACAATCCTCCGGAAAGCAAACCCGTGGGCGAGATCGTCTTCAAGCAGGCCAGCGGTAAATATGTGTGCTCCGTCTGCGGCTATGTCTATGATCCCGCCGAACACGACGGCATCGCCTTCGAGGATCTCCCGGATGACTGGAAATGTCCGCGCTGCAGGCAGGGAAAGGAAAAATTCAATCAGGCCTGAGCGGAAAGGATGACGAACGGAATGAATATTGCGGTAAGATATTATACTAAGACCGGAAATACAAAACGCCTCGCGGAGGCAGTTGCCGAAGCGGCAGGTACGGAAGCGCTCCCTCTGAGCAGTCCAATCGAAGAGCCGGTGGACATCCTTTTCCTCGGCAATTCTTATTACGCGTTCACTATTGATCCCGAAGTCCGGGAATTCATAAGGAATCTGGACAGGGAAAAAGTGGGAAAGATCGTGAATTTCGGCTCGGCAGCCATGCTGAATTCAACTTATAAAAAGGTGAAAGCGGAGGCGGACAAGGCCGGGATCCCCATGGATGAGCATGAGTTCCACTGCAAAGGAGAATTCAAGGGGCTTCACAAAGGCAGGCCGAATGCGGCGGATCTCGCGGCCGCCGCAGACTTTGCGAAAGGTATCATAAATGACCAGGCACAGTGACATTACGATGTACCATGAAGACCGCCGGATCACTGATCCGGCGGTCATCTGTTCGATCCTCGGCATGTCTGAGGTCGCGGTGATCGCGATCCATGACGAGCCGTGGCCATATATCGTACCGATGAATTTCGGCTTCG
>CACXHD010000044.1 GCA_902767335.1 uncultured Lachnospiraceae bacterium | reverse complement strand
TTCTGTGTCTCCCCGTATTCTTTTATTTGAGTCGTTTCACCTTCATGCTGAATTTATACCATTCTTTTGTACTCAGAGAGAAGTAGAGATAAACCAGCTGTCCCTTTTTCAGACGGATCGTTCCGGATCGAGTCGGAAGATAGGTGTCTGTGGTGATTGTATTCCCTTTATCAAGCCGGTTGTAGCGGGCTGGGGTAGCAACTTTAAGCGCGTAGGACTTGCCTGCCTTTGTGGGAACTTTCTGCTGCCAGACATACTGATTTTTGGAGCCGTTTATGGTCATCAGATACCAGTAACCGGACTCATAAATATTGGTGGAAGTTGTTTTATAGGGAGCCATATTGGAGAATGTGAATTTGTATTTGCCGGCCTTCGGGGCGACAAATTTCACATAGCCCTGTTTTGCTCTCAGCAGAGTTGTCCCGGTTTTGATCGTAATGGCTTTTTTGTTTGCGACCGACCGTGACGTTGTAAATTTCTGCGCCTTCACTTTTCGGATGGTTGCAGCCGAAGCGCTCATCGAGAAGAGCATTATAACAGTAAACGTCAGCAGCAGAAGAACAGAATGTTTTTTCATCAATTTTCGCATATAACTCCTCCTCTTTTAAGAAAATTGATCAATACTTTAATTACATATTATATAAAGAACGAAAAGGAATTGCAAGGATATTCTGGGGATAAAACAATCAGAGCTAATCAAGGGGCCTCCCGTAACTTACTCTGATATGTTCTCTTTACTATTTGTCCATTTGTACAATTGACAATGGAAGCAATCCATACTAAATTGAATACATGTACTAACTCGTTTTCGCATCTTTAAGTATCGGTAAGGAGGAGAATCGTGATGAAAAAGGGAAAGAGGGTTCTGTTATCGTTTCTTATGATCTTGGCCATGGGACTGATGGTATGTGGTTTCCGCCCGGTTCAGGCGCAGGCGGCGACAAAAAAGGTAAAAAAAATCCAGTATACTTCAGAACTGACCAGCAAGATCAAAAAAAATGCCACAGTCGTGAAGAAAGGGACGACCACTTTAAAAGTCACAAAAGAAGGCTTTCTCAAATTTAGGGTTCCTGCTACAAAAACCTACACCTTTACATTCTCGAAACAGACTGAGCCAAATGGCAATTATAACAATGGATATGCTTACATCAAACGTGTGAGAACAAACAGCTATAGTGGAAAACAGTATCTTGATTCCCTGAAGTTCAAAACACAGGGAGGCAAAACCACCAGTGCTTACTTTAATGCCAATGCCTCAAGTACACCTTCGACCATTACGACCGGAACCTTTATTCCGAAGCGTTCCTGCAAGGTAAAACTGAAAAAAGGAGAAACTGTTTATCTCTATCTTTATTTCGCGCATAAAGGCAGCATTCGTCTGAACATCAAATAAGAACGAACCGGATCCGGCCGGATGCATGAAAGCATCCGGCCGGTTCTCTGCGGTAATAATATATTGTCCTTATTGTATTTTTGTTAACCATGCGGCTTTCAGCCGCTCTTACCATATCGTGGTGAATTATTCAGGTCAAAAATGATAAGAGAAAATAAGTTGCTTATCTATATACGAAAAACAGCAACGATCTTTATAACTGTAAGTATGTTGACAGTGCTTGGGATGGAACCTGCCTATGCCACGGATCCGGATACGCTGGGAAGAAACTCCGGCTATGTCGTGATCTCGGAAGAGGAGATCGCTTTTTATAAGGGAATGTTCGGCTTTTCGAAAGCGGGGCACCTGGAGTCCTTTGAAGAGAAGGTGGAGCGGAGCCGGCAGGTGGAAGCGACGACCTACGAGTCGGAAAACACGTATATTTCCACGGAGCAGACCCACCTGGACGGGGCCAGCTTTATCACTGCGCATGTGATTATCCGGGACCCGTCCCAGATTTTTGTCGAGTACGCCAACGGGGAGTTCGGCGGCGAGCGGGAACGGCCCACGGACTGCGCGGAGCGCACCGGATCGGTGCTTGTGATTAACGGATCCTATTTTGACTATGGCACCGGAGAGGCAATGTATGCCGTGGCGCCGGTGATTCTGCACGATGAAGAGATTGTGCGCAACGGAGTGACCAACGGATCGGAAGTGTGTATTCTTTCCGACGGATCTTTTTTCAGCCCACATCCCGGCATGTTTTTCTCCGGGGACACCCTGTATGAGATGGGCGTCAAATCCAACGTCGGAACCGCGGACCCGCTGCTGATCCAGGACGGAAATCTGGAGTCCTTTCCTGCCGGCGTGGCGGAAAATGTCTATCCCCGTACGGCGGTCGGCATGGTCAGCCCGGGAGAGTACTATTTCCTGGTGGCCGGAAGCGGGAATTACAAAGGAGGGCTTTCCTATAAACAGATGCAGGGCATTTTCTACGCACTGGGATGCGAATACGCCCGCTCCCTGGACGGCGGCGGGTCCTCCGCGATGGTGATTGACGGAAATCTGATGAATACGCCGGCGGAAGGCTCCGAGCGGGCCGTCGTGGATTTTATCTGCATATCGGATCATATAGAATGATATTTTCCGGAAGTATTAAGAATTCATCCCGAACTTTTTTCATTTCTACCGTGCAGGACGTGTTACAATCAAAATGATCGCCTGCCGGAGCAGTATTGTTGCTATACACAGCCCTCATGCTCCTTATATCCCATAAGCAGACAATTCCGGCAGGAACGAAGACGGGATCCACGGTTTACGCAGACTTAGAAGCCGGGGTAAGAGCCTGGCGGAGTGGGTCGGGTCAGCTTATGAGATATAAGGAGCATGAGGGCGTACGGCTTTGATGGCAGTTTGACACAGCAATCATAAGATAAAGCGGAGTGTAGTATTTTATTATGAAAAGATTTGCAGCAATTTTGCTTCTGCTGCTTCTTGCGGCGGGGGGAGGCTGGCTGTCCTGGCGGATTCTGTCCAGCCAGGGGGCCGCACAGCAGGAAGGCACATTGTCCCCGGAAGATGCAATGTACTCGGAGGATGCCGAAGAAAGACCTGTCGTCAGTGCGTCCGGAACGGTGGATACGACCATGGCGGCGATTGTTTCTTCCCAGAATACCTACGAGGGAATCGTGCGTCTTCCCGCGATCATCCAGCGCCAGCAGACGAAAAAAGTGACGTCCAATTCCAACAGGAAAGTGGCGGAAGTGCTGGTGAAGGAGGGCGACAAGGTCTCAAACGGAACCGTGCTGATGCGGTACGACGATGAAAACGATGAGATGACGATCCAGTCGAAGGAATATGATATCGAAAAACAGAAGCTGCGGATCGAAACGGCCAAAATGAATGTGACAAAAGCCGAGCAGGAACTGCCAAAGCTGAAGGGTCTGGATCTGGAGGAACGGCAGATTGAGATCCGCAAGACACAGAACCAGATCGCTCAGGCGGAGTACACCATCGAAACCAATGAAAAGCAGATCGAACAGCTCAAGGAAATGATTAAGGAGAAGGAAGTCAAGAGCAGCTATGTCGGAACCGTCACAAAGATTACGAAAGGATCCGAAAACAGCACGGACTCCGATACGGACAGCAGTGACGGCAAGGTGACCATCACCATTGCAGAATCTCAGAACCTGATTCTGATGGGACAGGCAAAGGACAGCGATATGGGCAGCTTCCGGCAGGGAGATTCCGTGATTGTCTACTCCAGAGTCGATCCCACGGTCCACTGGACCGGATACATCACCAGAGTACGGAAGCCGGGAGAGAAGGATTCCTCCGCTTCCGACAGCGATTCGGAGACACAGGACGCATATTCCGGAAGCTCCGGCAAAAACACCTGGTACGGAGCGCTGGATTCCGAGGAAGGGCTGCTGGTGGGCCAGCATGTCTTTGTGGAACCGGATTACGGCCAGACCAGCCGCACAGAGGGCCTCTGGCTCTCCGAAGAATATATTCTGACAGAGAATGACCAGACATACGTATGGGTCGAAGGAGAGAACGGCCGGATCACAAAACGGGCGGTTTCTGCGGCGGAGCCGGACAATTACGGGATTGTGCAGATCCTGGACGGGCTGGACCGGCTGGAATACATTGCCGTGAACAGTTCCTATATCCGGGAAGGCATGCGGACCCGGCACGCTGAAGATACCCTTGCCGCCAATACCGGAAATACAGCGCAGCCTTCGGACGGAGACGATCTGGGTATACTGGGCGACGGGGAAAGTTATGATGATTACAGTCAGGACATGTTCGGCGACGATGAAATCGACTTCGGCGATTTCGAGGATTTCGATGAGGATTTCGGGGATGACATCACCTTCGACGACAGCGGTTTCGACGACGGCTATGACGAGAGTTATGATTATGACGAAGGGGATGAATTCGAAGACACATATGACGACGAGGAAGAGTTCTGACCGTGAACGGCGAGGGAGAGAAAAGGAATGTTGAAAACACTGTTTGCACAGGTGAAGGAATACCGGAGAGCGTCTCTGGCGACGCCGCTGTGCATGATCGGGGAAGTGATCTGCGAGATGATTATTCCGATGCTGATGGCTTCCATTGTTGACAAAGGCGTAAATGCCGGAGATATGGGGCATATCTGCCGGGTCGGCGCGGTGATGATCGTGATTGCCGCGATGGGACTGCTCTGCGGTCTGCTGGGCGGTGTGTTTGCCGCGAAGGCCTCGACCGGTGTGGCGAAAAATCTCAGGAAAAGCATGTTCGAAAATATCCAGACGTTTTCTTTTGCGAACATCGACAAATTCAGTATTGCCGGACTGGTCACGCGCATGACCACCGATGTGACGAATGTGCAGAATGCATATCAGATGCTGCTGCGCATGGCGTTCCGCGCGCCGACCACGCTGATCGTGGCCATGGTGATGGCCTTTGTGATCAACCGCAGGCTGGCCACGATCTACCTGATCGCCGTGGCCTTTCTGGCGGTGGCGCTGGGGTACATCATTGTCCATGCCACCCGGTATTTCCGGCAGGTGTTTGAGAAATACGACGAAGTGAATGCCAGCGTACAGGAAAACGTATCCGGGATCCGCGTCGTCAAGGCCTTTGTCCGGGAAGACTATGAAAATGACCGGTTTTCCAGGGCGGCCGGAAATCTCTATGACATGTTCATCCGGGCGGAAAAGTATCTGACGCTGAACGCGCCGGTCATGCAGATCACGGTGTACACCTGCATCCTGCTGATCAGCTGGCTGGGCGCCCGCATGATTGTGAGCGATGCACTGACCACGGGCGAACTGATGAGCCTTCTGACCTACTGCATGAATATCCTGATGAGCCTGATGATGCTCTCCATGATCTTCGTCATGCTCACCATGAGCGCGGCCAGCGGGAAGCGAATTGCCGAGGTGCTCGAGGAAAAGAGTACCCTCTCTGAGCCGGAAAATCCGGTGTATCAGGTGCCGGACGGCCGTGTGGTGTTTGACCATGTCCGGTTCTCCTATAATGAGAATGCGGAGAAACCGGTTCTGGAGGACATCTGCCTTTCGATTCGTTCCGGGGAGACCATCGGGATCATCGGCGGCACCGGAAGCTCCAAATCCAGTCTGGTCAGTCTGATCAGCCGGCTTTACGACGTGACCGGCGGCAGTGTGTCGGTGGGCGGCATCGACGTGCGAAACTACGATATGGATACCCTGCGCAACCAGGTTTCGGTTGTACTGCAGAAAAATGTCCTGTTTTCCGGGACGGTTCTGGAGAACCTGCGCTGGGGCGACCCGGACGCGACGCTGGAGGAATGCCAGAAGGCCTGCCGTCTCGCCTGCGCGGACGAGTTTATCTCCCGGCTGGAGAATGGTTACGACACGTATATTGAACAGGGCGGCGCCAACCTGTCCGGCGGACAGCGTCAGCGCCTGTGCATTGCCCGAGCCTTGCTGAAACACCCGAAGATCCTGATTCTGGACGATTCCACCAGCGCGGTGGATACGGCGACGGACGCCCGGATCCGCAGGGCTTTCGCCGAAGAGATCCCGGAGATTACGATAATCATCATTGCCCAGCGCATTTCCAGCGTGGAGCATGCCGACCGGATCATTGTCATGGAAGACGGCAGGGTCAACGGGTTTGACACACATGAACGGCTGCTCGAGACGAATGAGATCTACAGGGATGTCTACGAATCCCAGATGAGCGGGGCCAGAGATTTTGACGCGGTGACCGCGGAAGCACCGGATAAGACGGAAGGGGGGAAGGACAATGGCTGAGACGAACCAGACCAATGCCCGGGTTGTCCGCGGCCCCGGAAACCGGCGAATGCAGGGCCCGCGGCCCAAACTGGAAAACCCCGGAAAGCTCTTTAAACGCATCATGTCCTATGTACTGAAGAAATATCTGGTGCATTATATTGCGGTGGTGATCTGCATCATCATCAGCGTGCTGGCCAGCATCCAGGGCACGATGTTCATGCGCTCCCTGATCGACGAGTACATTACGCCGATGCTGACGGTAGAGCAGCCATCCTTTGCCCCGCTGGCGGCGGCGATCGGAAGGGTGGCGGCGTTTTATGCCCTCGGGACCGCGGCAGCATTCGCCCAGTCCAGAATCATGATGTATGTGAGCCAGGGGACCATGCGGGACCTGCGGCGGGATATTTTCTCGCATATGGAGAAGCTGCCGATCCGGTATTTCGATACGCACTCCCACGGCGACATCATGTCGATTTATACCAATGACATCGATACGCTCCGGCAGATGATCAGCCAGAGCATTCCCCAGATGATCAATTCGGTGCTTACCGTGTCCGGCGTGCTGATCTTCATGATCATTCTGAACATTCCGCTGACGATCCTCAGCATCCTGATGGTCTGCGTGATGATGTTTACCGCGCGAAAGGCCATGGGCATCAGCAACCGGTATTTCGTCTCCCAGCAGAAGAGCCTGGGCGCGGTGAACGGCTATATCGAAGAGATGATGAACGGGCAGAAGGTCGTCAAGGTGTTCTGCCATGAACAGGAGAGCATCCGCCGGTTTAACGAACTGAATGAGGAACTGTGCGAGAGCGCGTATAAGGCAAATACCTTTACCAACATTCTCGGACCGATCAATTCGCAGCTGGGCAATTTAAGCTATGTACTGTGCGCCTTCGTCGGGGGACTGTTGGCGCTGAAAGGGTTCGGCAGCTTCACGCTGGGCGGACTGGCCAGCTTCCTGACCTTTAACCGGAATTTTTCCATGCCGGTCAACCAGGTCTCGCAGCAGCTCAACTCGATTGTCATGGCGCTGGCCGGCGCAGACCGGATCTTTGCCCTGCTGGATGAGGAACCGGAACCGGATGAGGGATATGTGACCCTGGTCAATGCGACGGAGAAAAACGGCCAGATTAAAGAGACAAAGGAAGTCACCGGCATGTGGGCCTGGAAGCATTATCACAAGGCTACGGACACGACCGACTACCGGCGCCTGGAGGGGGACGTGGTCTTTGACGGCGTGGACTTTGGATACGTACCGGAGAAAATGGTGCTGCATGATATCCGCATGTACGCAACGCCCGGACAGAAGATTGCCTTTGTCGGCTCCACCGGCGCCGGCAAGACCACCATTACCAACCTGATCAACCGTTTTTATGACATTCAGGACGGCAAGATCCGCTACGACGGGATCAATATCAATAAGATCCGCAAGGCGGACCTGCGCCATTCGCTCGGAATGGTGCTTCAGGAGACCAATTTGTTCACCGGCACGGTGATGGACAACATCCGTTTCGGAAAGCTGGACGCCACGGACGAGGAGGTCATCGCGGCCGCAAAACTGGCGAATGCGGACGGGTTTATCCGCCAGCTGCCCGACGGATACCAGACGGTGCTGCGGGGCGACGGCGGCAATCTGAGCCAGGGACAGCGCCAGCTGCTGAGCATCGCAAGAGCAGCCATCTCCAATCCGCCGGTCCTGATCCTGGATGAAGCGACCAGCTCCATCGATACCCGGACCGAGAAGGTGGTGCAGGAGGGCATGGACGCACTGATGAAAGGCAGGACGACCTTCGTCATTGCCCACCGGCTGTCCACCGTGCGGAACAGTGACTGTATCATGGTTCTGGAACAGGGGCGGATCATTGAGCGGGGAACGCACGATGAGCTGCTCGCCCAGAAAGGGAAGTATTATCAGCTGTACACCGGCAACAGCATCGCGGAAAACGCCTGACGTATCGTAACCGAATAAAAGATATTCGTTTACGATAAACGCTCTGCAAGGATGCGTACGGATTTCGCAAGGAAATATGCCGCTTTCAGCGGCCGAAATCCGGCGCAGTAAACGTCAAAAAGAAAACACTTTTGACATTTGCTGTAAAAAACAAGACGGGAAACAATTGTGATACCTGGCGGAACATGATACAATCAGTGTAGTTTTACATAAGAATATACTTTCGAGGAACGATTTGCCGGAGCAGAAACTGTGCCCGGATGCATCCGTAAAGGAAAGAGAAAGAAGGAGGAGACTGCCATGAAGGAAAAGGTCGAAAAGACCGTTTCAGCAAAAACCGCTGTAGCCCCTGTGAAAGCGGCGGCAAAGAAAGCAGCTGTTGTGAAGAGCGCGGCAAAGAAGGCAACTGCTGCGAAAAAGAGTACGGCAAAGAAAGAGGCGGCGGCACAGAAACCTGCGGAGGAGTTCAGCGTATTTGTCACGGAAATGGACCAGTACCTGTTTGGACAGGGCGTGCATTATGACATCTACAAGAAGCTGGGCGCTCATAAGACGGTCAAGGACGGAAAAGAGGGCATTTACTTTGCGGTATGGGCTCCGAAGGCTGTGCAGGTCTTCGTGATCGGCAGCTTCAACGAGTGGAATGAGACGAGCCATCCGATGACCCGCCTGGATCCGGTGGGGATCCACGAGCTCTTCGTGCCGGAGGCAAAGATCGGAGATATGTATAAGTTCCTGATCCACACGGAAAAGGGAACAAAGCTGTACAAGGCGGACCCGTTTGCCAACCAGGCGGAATTCCGGCCCGGCACCGCGTCGATCGTTGCGGATCTTACGGATCTGAAATGGACAGACGGCGCGTGGATGAAAAAGCAGGAAACCTTTGTGCCGGATGAAAGCCCGATCGCGATCTACGAGGTTCATCCGGGCAGCTGGATGAAGCATCCCCACGGACCCAATGAGGACGGTTTCTATAATTACCGTCTTTTTGCCGAGCGCTGCGCAGAGTACTGCAAGAAGATGGGCTATACCCATGTGGAGCTGATGGGTATCGCGGAGCATCCCTTCGACGGCTCCTGGGGCTATCAGGTGACCGGATACTATGCGCCGACCTCCCGCTATGGGACGCCGCAGGATTTTGCCTATATGGTCAACCATTTCCATAAGAACGGGATCGGCGTGATCCTTGACTGGGTGCCGGCGCATTTCCCGAAGGATGCCCACGGCCTTGCCGAGTTCGACGGAGCGTGCGAGTACGAGTATGCGGATACCCGCAAGGGCGAGCATCCGGAATGGGGCACCAAGGTGTTTGACTTCTCCAAGAGTGAGGTCAAGAATTTCCTGATCGGTAATGCTCTTTACTGGATCGAGGATTTCCATATTGACGGCCTGCGCGTAGATGCCGTTGCATCCATTCTGTATCTGGACTATGGGCGCAGAGACGGCCAGTGGGTACCGAATAAATACGGCGGAAATAAAAACCTGGAAGCCATCGAGTTCTTCAAGCATCTCAACAGTGTCGTCCGCGGCAAGCATCACGGTGTGATGATGATCGCCGAGGAATCCACCGCATGGCCGGGCGTGACGGCGAGACCGGAGGATGACGGCCTGGGCTTCTCCGAGAAATGGAACATGGGCTGGATGCACGATTTCCTGGATTACATGAAGCTGGATCCGTATTTCCGCAAATTCAACCACAATAAGATGACCTTTGCCATGACCTATGCGTACTCGGAGAAATATATTCTGGTGCTCAGCCATGACGAAGTGGTTCATCTGAAGTGTTCCATGATCAACAAGATGCCCGGCATCTACGAAGATAAATTTGCGAACCTGAAGGCCGGTTATACCTTCATGATCGGACATCCGGGCAAGAAGCTGCTCTTTATGGGGCAGGACTTCGCCCAGTTCCGTGAGTGGAGCGAGGAACGCGAGCTTGACTGGTATCTGCTTGCGGAGCCGATTCATCAGCAGCTGCAGAATTTCGTGGAGGACCTGCTGCATCTGTACCGTTCCAACAAGGCGCTGTATGAGCTGGACACGGATCCCGCGGGCTTCGAGTGGATCAATCCGGACGACGCCGACCGCAGTATCTTCAGCTTCCTGCGTCACTCAAAAGACGAGAAGAACAACATGCTCTTCGTGATCAACTTTACGCCGATGGCCCGCCCGGATTACCGCGTCGGTGTGGTGAAGAAAAAACAGTACAGACTGGTGCTCAACAGTGACGATGTCCGGTACGGCGGCAACGGCTCGGAACGCCCGGTCACCTACAAGGCAGAAGACGGTGAATGCGACGGAAAACCCTATTCCTTCGCCTACGATCTGCCGGCATATGGTGTGGCGGTATTCAAATTCTGATCTCTCACGGGAGACAGGGGACGGTTCTCTGTCTCCCTGTCTCCCCCACTTAAAAGGACGGGATCAAAGCGCAGGACGATACGCTTTGATCCCGTCCTTTAGGAACTGCAGCGAAATAACTTGCACATCCTGCTGGTCTTTCCGCCCGAGGACAGCGTCCAAAAATCGCTTACATATTTAAAGACTGCCAAAACAAGCGGGCCGAACTTCATTTCTGCGAAAACGGCCTGCTCATGAAACAGGGGAAGCCGGTTCCGGGCCGGTCGCAAGCATCTGATGCAGCTGCTCCATGGTATCCGCGATGCCGACCGCTCCTGCCTCGAGCATGGAGGGAACATCCCCGTAGCCCCAGGAGACGCCGATGCAGGGCAGGGAGAGTGCGGCCGCGCCGAGGACATCGTAGACGGTATCTCCGACCATGACGGTCCGGCCGGGGTCTTTGACCCGGGAGAGGAGATAACGGATGACGGCATCCTTGTTTTCGCGGGACGCATCCTGAGAGGCGCCGCAGATGATCCGGAAATACTTCGACAGATCAAAACGGTCCATGATTTCAATCGACAAGGCCTCGGGCTTGGAGGTGGCCACATACAGATCATAGCCCTCGCGCAAAAGCGAATCAAGCAGATCCTGAATGCCCTCATAAGGGGCATTTTCAAATTTTCCGTTTCCCTGGTGATAATGGACGCGGTAAATGCGGATGGCTTCTTCGACCCGGTCTTCGGGCACGCCGAATTTCGGGAATGTGACCCGCAGCGGCGGTCCGACAAATGTCCGCAGACGCCGGTAATCCTCACAGGGCAGGCCCAGATCCTTCAGAGCCTGGGCGGCGCAGCGCATAATCCCCGGGCCGGAGTCAGTCAGCGTGCCGTCGAGGTCAAAGAATACAGAATCATATCTACGTTTCATTAGGACACTTCCTTAGAATATCAGATGTGCAGGACGCTCTCCCGTTCCACCAGAGAGACCGGGAGCAGGGTATGTACCGCTTCTGTCCGGCTGCCGTTGAGCAGGGATTTCATGTATTCCACCGAGAGATCCGCCTTCAGGGCCATATCGCTGTGGATCGATGTCAGCTTCGGCTGTGTGAGGATGCACTGCTGCAGATCGCCGAAGCCGACCATGGAAAGCTGCTCGGGGAGTTTCAGTCCGTGGCTGCGAAGGCCGCTGATCAGGGCAATCGCAAGCTGGTCGACCGCCACGCACAGGCCGGTCATGCCCTCCGAAACCGCCCGGTATACATCCGTGGCGGTATCGAGACAGCTTTGAATGCTGGCCGTATCACAGCGGAACAGGATACGTTCATCAAATTCAATACCTGCATCCGCAAGAGCGGCGCGGAAACCCTGGTAACGGGCAAGGGCGACGCTGCTGGTTTCTCTGGGAGGCGTGGCATATCCGATCTTCCGGTGTCCATGATCGATCAGATGCTGTGCGGCCAGGTATGCTCCCTGAAAATCGTCCTGCCCGACGGTAGAAAGAATATCGCTTTTGACATGACTGTCGATCAGGACAACCGGTTTTCCGAGAGATTCCAGCATTTCCTGAAAATCCTCTTCGATCATACCGGTGATAAACAGACCGTCCACATTCCAGTTCTGCAGGAAGGTCCGCAGCTCCTTCGGCGAGTGACAGGTGCGCAGCATCATATAATAGCCGGCTTCCCGCATACTGGCTTCAAACAGCGAGATGGCAAGGAAATCGAAGGAATCGACGATGACGTCGGTCGGAGATGTTACGTTGTTATGATTGATCAGGGCAATCACGTGGGAGGTGCGGGAAACCAGCGACCGCGCCGACAGGTTCGGAATATAACCGGACTGTTCGATGATTTCCTGAATTCGCTGTGCTGTTTCTTTGGATACTCTGCCGCTGTAACCATGGATTACATTTGATACGGTGGTTGCGCTGACCCCTGCGGCATCCGCGATATCTTTGATTGTAATCATTTTTTGCCTTTCTTTACAGTTGAAACCCGAGAAAAACCATCTGACCTGGCGAATTCCGGCACAGGAAAATCCATCGGTATGAATATTCATGAGCAGGCAGCAAAGAGTCAGTCGTCTCAAACAAATATTATATCACAATTATTCAATCCTCGTGCATAAAAATTCTTAATTTTTTGTGACGGCATTTTTTGTGACAATACTTGCTTCTTCCTTTCCAACGAGGGGTGTGGTAAAATGAAGCTTACAAATGTTACCGTATGTTGGGGAAAGGTATATATCTTATGAAGAAGAATTCTGCGGGACATGCCAGATACAGCGGCAGCCTGAGAAAGCACTGGCGCTGGAGCATTTATCTCGCACTTACTTTGTTGATCCTTGACGGAATCCTGTTCTTCCGGGACCGGACGGCAGGGATCATTGCTCTGCTCTTCACAGCAGCGTATTTTATTGCCATTGTGGTTATCTATACCTGGTACCAACCGCGCATTCTGCAGGAGCTGATCCGGTTTGCGGCCTCATTCGGTCAGATCCAGTCCGAGATCCTTCAGGAACTGGAAGTGCCGATTGCGCTTCTGGAAGCGGACGGCCATGTCCTGTTTCTCAATGACCAGATGTGCAGCCTGACGGAAAAAAAGAGTTCTTTCCGGAAGAACATCAGCATGCTGTTCCCGGAGATCAACCGGGGGACCATTCCGGTGAGCGGTCTGGAGAGAGATGTACAGTGCAGTTATCATGACAGGGAATACCGGGCCCATATCCAGAGAATTTCCCTCACGGATTTTGTAGCGGAGGGCAGTCTGATCGAGCTGGAGAACGGTGCGGAAAACCTGTATGTCCTGTATCTGTTCGATGAAACGGAGCTGAACCGGTACATTGTCCAGAACCGGGACCAGAAGGGCGTGGTCGGCCTGGTTTACATCGACAACTATGAGGAGACCATGGACCGGATTGATGAGGTCCGCCAGTCTCTTTTGAATGTCATGGTGGAGCGCCGGGTCAGCAAATATTTCGACACGGTGGGCGGCCTGCTCAAAAAACTCGAGAAGGACAAGTATCTTCTGATTATGGACCGGAAGGGGCTGGACATGCTGATTGCCGATCATTTTTCCCTTCTTGAGAGTGTGAAGACCATCAACATCGGCAATGAAATCAATATTACGCTGAGCATCGGGGTGGGAACCGAAGGAAAAAACTATCAGACAAATTACACCTATGCGCGGGGCGCCATGGAGATGGCGCTGGGGCGCGGCGGCGACCAGGCGGTTGTAAAAAACGGGGAAGAGATGATTTTCTTCGGCGGCAAAACGCAGCATGGAGAGCGCACCACCAAAGTAAAATCCAGAATGAAGGCGCAGGCCATGCGGGAACTGATTCTGTCGATGGACAATGTCATCACGATGGGACATGCCATGACCGATATGGATTCCTTCGGCGCGGCGATCGGCGTCTGGCGGGCGGCCAGAACGGTCGGAAAACCGGCGCATATCGTGCTGGGAGAGATCAATTCCAATATCCGGGGCTGGGTAAATTCGTTCCGGGAGAGCAAGGATTTTGACGAGAGCATGTTCATCACCCATGAGCAGGCAATGGAAATCACCGACGAGAATACAGCGGTCATCATTGTGGACACCAACCGGGCTTCGAGGGCGGAATGTCCGGAGATCCTGGAACATGCCGGTGCGGTGGCGGTACTGGACCATCACCGGCAGACGATGGATACGCTGGAGCACGCGGCGCTTTCCTATATCGAGCCCTCCGCGTCGTCGGCCTGTGAGATGATTGCCGAAATCCTGCAGTATTTCGAGGAAAATGTATATCTGTCGAGCCTGGAGGCAGACTGTATTTATGCCGGAATCATTATTGATACGGACAATTTCCTGGCAAAAACCGGCGTACGTACTTTTGAAGCGGCAGCGTACTTAAGGCGCTGCGGCGCGGACGTGACCAGGGTCCGCAAGGCGCTGCGGGAGAGCTTTGAGAATTATATAGCCAAGGCAGAGGCGGTGAGCAACGCGGAAAAATATATGGACCGTTACGCCATCTCCCAGATCCGGGAGACCGCCATCGAGAATCCGAGCGTTGTCGGGGCACAGGCTGCCAATGAGCTGCTGGATATCGTCGGCGTGAAAGCCTCCTTTGTGCTGACAGCGTATGACAACCGGATCTTTATCAGCGCCAGATCCATCGACGAGGCGAATGTGCAGCTGGTCATGGAACGGCTTGGCGGCGGCGGACATCTGAATATGGCCGGGGCCCAGCTGACCGGGGTAACCATGGAGCAGGCGGTTCTCCGGGTCAAAGAGGTGCTGCGGGTCATGACCGAAGAGAAGTCGATCTGAGGAGAGCGCGAAGCAGGAAACGATCCGTTGTCTGCCTCGGCGGGAGATCGAAGCAGGAAACGAACCGCTGCCTGCTCTGGCGGCAGACCGAAGCAGAAAACGATGCGCTGCCTGCTCTGGCGGCAGATCGAAGCAGGAAACGAACCGCTGTCTGCTTGGCGGCAGACCAAGGCAGGAAATGAACCGCTGTCTGCTTTGACGGCAGACCGCTGAATATATTTAAAGAAGGAAAAAGAAAGGAAGTTGATACAGAATGAAGGTAATACTGCTTGCAGATGTAAAGACCGTTGGAAAAAAGGGTGAGATCGTAGAAGTCAGCGATGCCTTTGCCAGGAATGTCCTGCTGAAGAAAAACCAGGCGGTGGAGGCAAACAACCGCACGATGAACGATCTGAAGCTTCGCAGCGCCAATGAAGAGAAAGTGGCTGCGGAAAATCTTGCCGCGGCGAAGGAACTGGCCGCGAAACTGGAAAAATCCAGTGTCACCGTCCGGGTGAAGACCGGGGAAAACGGCCGGCTGTTCGGCTCCATCTCCGGGAAGGAGATCGCGGATGCCGCGGCGGAACAGCTTGGACTTGAGATTGACAGGAAAAAGGTTCAGCTTGCGTCGCCGATCAAGACACTGGGAGAGACCATGGTTCCGATTCGTCTGCACACGCAGGTTACGGCACAGCTGAAGGTCATTGTGGAAAGCCTGTAAGGTACAGTCATGGATGAAACAGCAATCAAAAGGGTGATGCCCCACAGTCTGGAGGCGGAACAGTCTGTGATCGGCGCCATGATGATCGACCAGGAGGCCATCGCGGCTGCAATGGAGCTGCTGGTGGAGGAAGATTTCTACCAGAAGCAGTATGGAACCCTGTTTCGGGCGATGACGGATCTGTACAGCGAGGGAAAGCCGGTGGATCCGGTGACGCTGCAGGAACGTCTCAAGGAGATGGCGGTTCCGCCTGAGGTCAGCAGCCTGGAATATATGGGGGCGCTGATCGCTTCTGTACCGACCTCGGCCAATGTGCGCCACTATGCGCAGATTGTCCAGGACAAAGCGCAGCTTCGGCGGCTGATCCATGTCAATGAAGAGATTGCCGCAGCCTGTTACGCGGAAAACGGCAAGGTGGAAGACATCATGGAAGAGACGGAGAAACAGATCTTCCAGGTTCTACAGAAGAGATCCGGATCGGATTTTACCCCGATCCGTGAGATTGTCCTTACGGCGCTGGACCGGATTGAAGCCGCCAGCCGGAGCCGGGGAAACGTCACCGGACTGGCAACCGGATTCATCGATCTCGATTACAAAACCTCCGGATTTCAGAATTCCGATCTGATCCTGATCGCCGCCCGGCCTTCGATGGGTAAAACGGCGCTGGTCCTGAATATTGCGGAATATATGGCCTTTCGATCCAACAAAGCCGTTGCCGTCTTCTCACTGGAGATGTCAAAGGAACAGCTGGTGAACCGTCTGCTGTCGCAGGAATCCAGGGTGGATGCCCAGGTATTGCGGAACGGCAGCCTGACCGACGGCGACTGGGCGAGCCTGATCGAGAGCGCGGGAATCATCGGATCTTCAAAACTGATCATCGACGATACGCCGGGGATCTCCGTCGCGGAGATGCGCAGCAAATGCCGGAAATACAAACTGGAGCACGGGCTGGATATTATCATGGTCGATTATCTCCAGCTGATGCAGGGAAGCGGCAGACGAAGCGAGTCACGTCAGCAGGAAATATCCGACATCTCCCGTTCCCTCAAGGGAATTGCGCGAGAGCTGAATGTACCGGTCGTGGCTTTGTCACAGCTGTCAAGAGCCGTGGAGCAGCGCCCGGATCACCGGCCGATGCTGTCCGATCTGCGGGAATCCGGCGCCATTGAGCAGGACGCGGATGTCGTCATGTTTATCTATCGCGACGATTATTACAATCACGACACGGAACAGAAAGATGTGGCGGAGATCATTATCGCCAAACAGAGAAACGGCCCCATCGGGACCGTGGAACTGGCGTGGCTGCCGAAATATACAAAATTTGCAAATCTTGCCGCAATGCCGGGTCAAGGGGAAACCTGACCCGGTTTTGCGGAGGGCTGCTGACCCGCCCCGGTTCTACGGAGGAAAGCGGATCTGGTCTGGTTTTGCGCAGAGCAGCTGAACTCCCCCGGCTTTTTCAGAAGGCAGCTGACCGACGGCCGTCTGTGCGGGCTGCCGGAGACAACTGCTGCGGAGGAGACGTACGAACAGGATCCGGCGGCGGATAGGGCTGGCGGATATCGGTCAGTCCCAGCAGGTAATCGGTACTGACAGTGTAAATTCTCGCCAGCCGGATCAGAATATCCATCGGAATCTGACGGCTTCCGTTTTCATAATGGGAATATGCACGCTGTGAGACATGCAGAAGATTTGCAAGATAATTCTGTTTCAGATGTTTTTCTTTTCTGAGACTGCGCAGTCGGTTGTAATTCGTACGCATTTATGCCAAAACCCCCGAAGTATACGTACAATACTGGGTTATAACCTGTATTTATCCTACACGACCCGGCGCCGCAGGCTGAAAAATGTGACAAATTGGGCTAAAACAATCTGACAGACAAATTGTGCGAAAGATATTTGCCGGGCAGATTGAAAAATCCGGTATGCCAGGCATTTTTGAAAAATCCGGTATTGTCATATGCTTCCGGAAGTGCTATATTTGACTTGCTTTAAAACAATATTGTCTTCAGGGCGGGGTGCAAGTCCCCACTGGCGGTGATGGCGAAGACCGTTTCGATTCTGTCGTCTGAGTCCGCGAACTGCAGTGCAGCCGAACCGGTGAGATCCCGGTACCAACAGTTACAGTCTGGATGAAAGAAGAGAATGATACAGCTCCGTTTATTTTCAATGCCCTGGATCTTCGGATTCAGGGCATTTTTGCTGTTCTTTCTCCTGAAGATTATCACCTGTCTCAGAAAGGAGAAAGTATCATGAGGGAAAGTGCTGCTGCAATGGAGAATGTGAGATCAACAAGGCCCGACAGAGTGCGGTTCATCGCTGTGACGGGGATCTTCTCCGCCATCGCCTTCGTGCTGATGTTTCTGGAATTCCCGATTCCGATGCTGATTCCCCCGTTTATCAAATTTGACTTTTCCGACATCCCGGCCCTCCTCGGAGCCTTTGCAATGGGCCCGCTCTGCGGAATCCTGGTCGAACTGATCAAAAATATCCTGCACGTCACAACCTCCGGTTCCTTCGGCGTCGGAGAACTGTCCAATTTCCTGCTCGGAGCCGTATTTACCGGAGTTGCCGGCTTCATCTATATGAGGAAAAAAACAAAGAAAACCGCACTGATCGCATCCGTGACCGGTGCACTGGCAATGGCGCTGATTTCCGTAGTCTCAAACTATTTCATCGTATATCCGGTCTACTACAACTTTATGCCGGAGGAAACCATCCTTGCCGCCTACCAGGCCATCCTTCCCTCCGTCAAAAGCATACTCCAGAGCCTTCTGGTGTTTAACCTGCCCTTTACCTTTGCCAAGGGGATGATCGATGTCCTCGTCACCTTCCTGATCTACAAACCCCTCTCCCCGCTCCTCAAGGGCAGACGATGAGGAACCTGGGACAGTATCTTATCAGCATATAGGCAATCGGCGGGTGAATTACTTCCCGAAAAGCCATTCGAAGAAACCGCTTCCGAACCCTGGAACTCAGACAACTGAGTGACGGGCCGGGAGCGGTTTTTTCAGTACACAGGCAGATCCCCCGCCGGCTGCCGTCCGTCTTCAAATTTCTTTGCATCCTCGTCTATTTTCAACCTTCATTCAAGAATACCTGTTTATACTGGCCGTGTCGTAAGGGAAAACCTTCTTCGACACGGCCGTTTTTTTACATTGAATACTTGACAGAGTTTGGATTTGACAGAGTTTGGAAAGGAAGGTACTCTAATTATGAAAAAGAAATATTTGGCAATGACACTTGCACTCTCTATGATGACCCTTAGTCCTTCGGCGGCTGCGCTGGCGGACACAACAGCAGAAACAACTGCCCGGACAACCGCGGAAACAGCTGAAACGAAAGAAGAAACAACCACAGGTACAAACACAGATGCCACCACAGGAACAACCGCGGAAACTGGGAAGCAGACCGATGAAGCCGCTCCTGCTTTCCCGGGCGGGCCGCAGGCGGGCGGATGGCAGTTCCAGAATCGGGGTGCCGGAAGGAACGGCATGCATCGCGGCCCCGGACGCGGATTTGGCGGGGATTCCTTCGAGGAACTTCTCAAGGACGGCGTCATTTCCCAGGACACATATGATAAAATATCCTCTTATTTAAAGGAAAATGCACCCGCGGCACCGGGAAAATCCACCGATGGACAGGCGGCTGCTCCGAATGAAGCGAATGGGACTGCCGGCGATGACCAGACCGATGCGTTTGCGGAAAAAGACAGCAGCAAACAGAGGAAGGATCCCATGTCTGACCTTCTGGAGCAGCTGGTAAAAGAGGAAATCATTGATCAGGAGACCAGCGATTCGATCACAGAATACCGGGAAAACCATGCGCCTTCCGCCGGAAACGGCATGTCGAACGGGCAGATGAACGGAAACCAGATGACGCCGCCGCAGATGAACGGAGCGGAGCAGACGAACCCGGCGGACGGGATGAATGGCAGCCAGATGGCACCGCCGTCCGGAAATACCGCTCCTGCAGAAGGAAACGTATAAACGTACAGCGAACGATGAGAGATTCCTTTGACCGTCCGCTGCGACGGAGTTCCGTGGTGAAAACCGCAGACTTCGTCGAAAGATCGAACTGAAGACAGGGAACGCAGGGAAAATCTGCGTTCCCTTAAGCCACGTATAAAGGAGCGGTTTGTGAGAGTATTACTTGTAGAAGATGAGAAAAAGCTGTCGGCAGCGGTCAGTAAGCTGCTTAAGCAGGAACACTTTGCGGTGGATGCCGTTTATAATGGCCTGGACGGCCTGGACATGGCACTGGATGATGTCTACGATGCAGTGATACTGGATGTCATGCTGCCGGGAATGGACGGTTTCACTTTGCTGAAAAAACTTCGGCAGCAGGGATGCTCCGTGCCGGTCCTGATGCTGACGGCCAGAGGAGATCTGGAAGACCGGGTGCGGGGGCTGGAGACCGGTGCAGACTATTATCTGCCAAAACCATTCGAAAAGGAGGAGCTGATCGCCTGCCTGCGGACCATTACCAGGAGAAGAACGGAGAGCGTTGTAAAGGAACTGGCCTATGGCGACCTGACATTGTCTGAAAAGGACGGATTTTTATCCTGTACGGCGACGGGGAAGCAGATCCGTCTGGGGGCGAAGGAATACCAGATGATGGAGCTTTTTCTGAGAAATCCGGAACAGATCCTTCAGAAAGAAACGATGACAGACCGGATCTGGGGATATGACAGTGAGGCGGAATATAACAACCTGGAAGTATATGTATCCTTTCTCAGGAAAAAGCTGACATTTCTGAATTCGAGAGTTCGAATCCGCACGATCCGCGGGATGGGCTATTCTCTGGAGGAAGAGAAATGATCGGAAGGCTTCGCAGAAGAATGACGCTGCTGGTGACCATGATTCTGATACTGGTGACGGCAGGGATTATTTTTTCCATCAATTATGCCAACTGGCGCCAGATTGTGATGCAGGCGGAAGAGATACTGGACCGGCTGGCGGAAAACAACGGGAAACGGCCCTCCCGGAAGAGCGGGGAGGAGAGGAAGCTGCCGGAAATCGATGTTCCCCCGCCGGAGGGAACAAAAGGCAGACAGCCGCCGGGGCTTGCCGATACGCTGGTGGATCTGAGCAATTCCTATCAGATTACGCTTTCGGAGGACAATGAGGTCACAGGATGGACCAGCGAACGAGCCGATCTCTATTCGGATGAACAGATAGAGGAATTTGCCGCCGCAGCCCTTGCCGAAAGCAGATCTTCCGGCAGGATCGGGACACAGTTTTACCGTTTTCTCTCGGAGGGAAAGACCCGGATGCTGCTGGTGCTCGACCAGCGCCTTGAGATCATGCGAGCGAGAAGCGTTCTGCGGATGAGCTGCGCTGCGGCAGGGATCGCCTGTCTTTTGCTTTGCCTTGGGGCGTATTTTCTGATTCGTGTGCTGATCCGTCCGGTCCAGGAGGCTTTTGACCGGCAGAGACAGTTTGTATCCGATGCCAGTCATGAGCTGAAGACACCGCTGGCTGTGATCAGTGCCAATGCCCAGGTGCTGCGAGAAGAGATCGGAGAGAATGAGCATCTGGAGTATACTCTCTCGGAAGTGAGAAGAAGTGACCGGCTGGTAAAGAACCTGCTGGAGCTTGCAAGACTGGACCAGAAAAAGTATTCTGCCCAGATGGGGCCGGTCGATCTGAGCAAGGCGATTCTGGAGGTGACGCTTCCCTTTGAAAGCACTGCATTCGAAGCCGGACACAGGCTGGAGATACAGGTGCCGGAGGACATCTGGTGTATCGGAAACGCGGACATGCTCAAGCAGCTGACCGTGATCCTGCTGAGCAATGCAGTCAAATACTCCGTCGAGGGGGGCGAGATTTTTCTGAGCCTGACTGCGCGGGGACATGTAAGAGAACTGAAGGTCGTCAACATGGGAGAGCCAATCCCGAAGGAAGATCTGGAACGGATCTTTGACCGGTTTTACCGCAGGGATTCCTCTCATGCCAGAGACGTGGAGGGGTTCGGACTCGGGCTGTCGCTCGCAGATGCGATCGCAAAGGCACATAAAGGAAAAATCACAGCGAAAAGCACACAAGAAGGAGAAACCAGTTTTACGGTGACGCTGCCGGGGACGGCTTCGCGCAGCGCTGCATCCTGAGAGAAAGGAAAACCAGAACAATGGAAAAACTTCGGATTGTCATTCCCGGGGAAAAAGACGATGTAAAAGGATACTGCAAAGTGCTCGAAGGACTCGGCGCCATGGTGACGGTAATGGAAGAGCCGTTCTCCGAGGAGGAGTATGATGCGCTGCTGATTCCCGGCGGAGAAGATATCGATCCGCACCGATATGGGCAGGAGAATACCGGGTGCAGAAAAATTGATCCGAAAATGGATGAGCTCCAGTTTGGGGCTGCCAGACAGTTTCTGCGCGCCGGAAAGCCGGTGCTCGGTGTCTGCAACGGCCTGCAGATGATCAATATCTGCTTCGGAGGGGATCTGATCCAGGACATTCCCCAGAAAGAAAGGCATCAGCACAGCGGCGGACATGACAGCTTTCATGGGACCAGCATTTATCCCGGAACCTGGCTGTATCAGCTGTACGGGGAAGGCTGCCGCGTGAACAGCGCCCATCATCAGGCAGTTGGAAAAATCGGCAGCGGGCTTCGCGTCTGCCAGATCTCCGACGACGGGGTCGTGGAGGGGATCGCGCATGAAACACTGCCGGTCCTCGGCGTGCAGTGGCATCCGGAACGGATTGCGGAACCGTCCGCGGACAGACAGACGGCAGACGGAACGAAGGTCTATGAATACTTTCTTCACATGATTGAGTTGTATAATCATGAGCGCAATATTCTGAAAACGGAATAATATTCTGAATATTTATATGATGAGAAAAATTTATCAGAAAAAGCTTGACAGATTCCGGATGTGCCTTTATAATAGCCTTACAAACAAAAAAGAAAAAACGTATCAGAACACAGACGAAAAAATAGTTCTGAACAAGGAGGACGGTCCGATGAAATAGTTATTTTTCCGGACAAACGCAAAAGAAAGAGAGGTTATACAGTGAAACTTCAGATTACAGACTGAAGGGGCTGTCAGGTGACGAGAAAACCGGACAGCCCCCCTTTTTTTGACCTTTTTGAGGAGACAGGGGACGGGAGGAGACACAGAACCGTCCCCTGTCTCCCCCATTTGACAATTTCGATTTCCGTGTAGTATCATGGACTGTCAGAGAAACAAAAGGTTTATATACATAGATGACATGGAAAGAAGGTTAAGCAAAACATGACGAAAACTGATATTATCTCCGGTTTTCTCGGAGCGGGAAAGACAACTTTGATTCGGAAACTGATCTCCGAAGTATTTGCAGGACAGCAGATCGTTCTGATTGAGAATGAGTTTGGTGAGATCGGGATCGACGGCGGCTTCCTGAAGGATGCCGGGATCAACATTACGGAGATGAATTCCGGATGCATCTGCTGCTCGCTGGTAGGTGACTTCGGCGAAGCGCTCGGCCAGGTGATGGAGCAGTTCCATCCCGACCGGATTATCATTGAACCGTCCGGCGTCGGCAAACTCTCCGATGTACGCAGAGCAGTGGAAGACGTCGCAAAAGACAAAGATCTGGCGGTGAATTCACTGGTAACCGTTGCGGATGCCACGAAGGTCCGGATGTATATGAAGAACTTCGGTGAATTCTATAATAATCAGATTGAGTCTGCAGGCTGCGTCATTCTTTCCAGAACGCAGAAGCTTTCCCAGGACAAGCTGGATGCGGCGGCTGCCATGATCCGGGAGAAAAATCCGAATGCCGTGATCGTGACAACTCCCTGGGACGACCTGACCGGAGCCCAGATGCTCGGCGCGATGGAACAGTCCGTTTCCCTTGCAGATGAACTGCTGGCGCAGATGGAAGAAGAGGATGTCTGCCCGGTATGCGGCCATCACCATGACCACGACGAGGAGCATGAGCATCATCATCACGATCATGACCACGATGAAGAGCATGAGCACGAGCATCATCATGACCATGACCACGATGAGGAGCATGAGCACGAGCATCATCATGACCATGACCACGATGAGGAGCATGAGCACCATCATCATGATCATGACCATCACGACCATGATCACCATGGCCATCATCACCATCACCATGCGGACGAAGTCTTCACCAGCTGGGGCAGAGAGACCACCCGCAAATATACGAAGGAAGAACTGGAACAGATTCTGGAGAAGCTCGAGGACGGCGAAGCCTATGGCATGGTACTTCGCGCCAAGGGCATGCTGCCGGATCCGGACGGAACGGTCTGGCATTACTTCGACATGGTTCCCGGAGAACACGAGCTGCGGGAAGGAGCTCCGGAGTATACAGGCAGACTGTGCGTGATCGGCTCAAAGCTGAATGAGGATGCACTTGCGAAGCTGTTTGGCCTTGCATAAAACCGGTTCCGAAAAAGGAGAGTGATACGATGCTGGAAGTACCTGTATATCTGATCACAGGATTTCTGGAAAGCGGGAAAACCTCATTTATCCGGGACGTTCTCTCTTCCCCGGACTTTGCAGACGGGGAGAAGACGCTGCTGCTTCTGTGCGAAGAGGGCGAGGAAGAATACGATGAGAAGGATTTTTCCCGGCATAATATCGATATTATTACCATCGACAGCGAAGAAGACCTGACACCGTCCTACCTGGAACAGCTCCATAAGATCTATAAACCCCGCAGAGTGTTTGTAGAGTTCAACGGGATGTGGGATTCCAGAAAATTTGCGGAGGAAAGTCTTCCGAGACGCTGGGAGATCGTACAGATCATTACGCTGGTGGACGGAAGCACATTTGAAATCTACCTCACAAATATGCGAAGCCTGCTGAGCAATATTTTCATGCAGACCGAGCTGGTGATCTTCAACCGCTGCTCCCTGGATATGGATCTGAACAAATTCCGGCGGAGCGTCAAGGCCGTGAACCAGCAGGCCATGCTTTCGTTTGAAGATGTAAACGGAAACCAGCTGGAGTTGGGAAAAGAGAAACCACCCTATGATCTGAATGCGGAGATCATCGACATCGACGATACAGATTTCGGACTCTGGTTCCTGGACGCAAACGATACGCCCGAACGCTATAACGGCAGGACGGTCCGTTTCCGCGGCAAGGTCATGATCCCCAAACGATTCCCGGAAAACTGCTTTGTCCCGGGCAGGAACGCCATGACCTGCTGTGCAAATGACATCCGGTTTATCGGATACATCTGCAAATCGCGCCACACCGAAAAACTCACCCAGAAACAGTGGGTGGAAGTGACGGCCGAAGTGCGCTATGAATATATGAAGGAATACAACGGGGAAGGCCCGGTCCTCTATGCGAAGCACCTTAAGTCCGTCGGCCCGCCCGAGGAAGATCTGGTATATTTCAACTGATCGTTCGAAAGCGTTGTAAAAAACAGGACGGCCCGCGCCGACTCTTGCGGGCCGTCCTGTTTTTTTGTGATTCAAAGACTTCATGCCCCTTATATTCATAAGCAGACAATTCCGACAGGAACAAAGACGATCCCCTGCCTCCTCTTTTTTGATACACAGGCAGCCGGCGCGGATCCTGTTTCCAGGGGAATCTATTCGAAAAAGCTGCCGGCAGATCCTGGGAGTAAAGCCCCTCATGGGACGGGCCGGGAGCGATTTCTCAAAAGTCCTTCGCTTAAGCGATGCGGAGACCGGAAATCATCAGGATTTCCGGTCGAATAAAGCGGTGCTGTCAGAAAAATAGTGCATAACCTCCCCGAAAATGATATACTTGTTCTACAAAAATGACGATCCGGACGGCAGAAATATCCGGATGACTGCAGCAAGTTGATGAAAGGGGAAACAGTATGGCAAACACTTATAATATCTGCCTTGACATCGGAGGTACCAAGATCCTCGGAGCAATCTTTGACGCGGACAGAAAGATTGTCTATCGGCTGAAAAAAAAGACAAAGAAAGACGGAGATTCCTCGGAAAACATTGAAAAAGTGATCATCAGCGTCGTGGAAGAGATGCTGAAGGGATCCGGTATTCCGAAAAACAAGATCCATGCGATCAGCGTCGGCGCTCCGGGCGTGATTGACCAGGATGCAGGTGTCGTACTCTTTTCGCCGAATCTTCCCTGGAGAAACTACGATATCCGTACACCGATGGAGAAACAGTTCGGCGTACCCTTCTATATCGGGAATGATGTCAATGTGGGTGTCCTCGGCGAATACCGGTACGGCGCGGCGAAGGGCTATAAGAATGTTGTCGGTTTCTTTGTCGGCACCGGGATGGGCGGCGGTCTGATCCTGGACGGAAGACTTTTTACGGGCAATAAGTTCAAGGCGGCCGAATACGGCCATCTGATTCTCGATCCCGAAGGCCCGCTCTGCAACTGCGGACAGAGGGGCTGCCTGGAGGCATTTTCGAGCAAACAGGGGATGTCGGCTTATATCCGTCAGCAGGTTTCCCGCGGCCGGGAGTGTATGCTCGCGGACCAGGTCCAGGAAGGCGTTTTTAAGAGCAAATATCTGAAGAAAGCGCTCAGTGAAAACGATCCGGTCACCGTGGAAGCGGTTGACCGTGCCTGCCATTATCTGGCGGTCGGAACCGGCAACCTGATCAACACGATCAGCCCGGACGTCGTCATCTACGGCGGCGGAGTGATCGAAGCTGTGGGCGATCTTTTCCTGGAGAAAATCCTGAAAGAAGTGGACCGTTACTGTATGCCGTCGATCCGGTCGACGGTCGAGCTGAAGATCGCCGCTCTTGGAGATGATTCCAATATTTACGGATCCCTTGCCATGATCGAAGACGCAGATAAAAAGAAAAAGTAACAAATTAAAAAGAAGAAGTGACAAATAGAGAAAAGAAGAAGTTACAGACAGTAAAAAAGCAGCTGCCGGGGAAGCGGCAGCTGCTTTTTTTGATTCTTTTTTGAATTTTGAATGTGTTACGACCGTCTTACGTCCGTCGGCGAAGGAATTATCTGTATTCGATGCTGGCGCTGATCCCGTTGTTCCTCAGGAAATTGTAGCGTTTGACAGCATTCTCGCGGTAATAATAATATCCGGCGACGATCGTATAGTTCCCGTTTTTGTAGATCCAGTATGCATCCGGAACATAGTTTTTGACGATCAGGAACTGTCTGGCCAGGTTCGACTGATTGGAGAAGACACCCGCCTGAACGACATAGCCCTTGGCTGTGGACGGATATTTCTCGGAAGCGGTGGAAGTACCCGCCGGCGCATATCCCGGATATTTGTAATCATAACTGGGAGCGGCCGGAACTTTCTTGACCGTCACTTTGCATTTGTAGGTCTTGCTGTTCACTTTCGCAGTGATCGTCGCAGTCCCTTTTTTCTTTGCCTTGACCAGACCGGTGGAACTTACCGTGGCAACACTTTTCTTGCTGCTCTTCCAGGTGACCTTTTTGGTCGTACCGAAGACACGCAGCTGGTACGTATTCCCGACGTAGAGAGTAAGCTTTGTCCGCTCAAGGCCTACAGGATAGGAATACTTCGGTGCGCTGCCGCCAAAGCCTCCGGCCATCGCCGATACCGGAAGAAGCAGGAACAATGCCATCATTGTCAGCAGCATCATGAGTTTCAGTTTCGATTTCATTTGAGGAGCCTCCCTTTCTGTTCGTATCGAACGACTTTACCATTTTACTATAGCACAGATGAGGTCGCATTGCCAGATACTGTGAAATATTTTGTCGCTTCTTTGTAAAGAAATTGTAACAAAAAACGGCTCCCGGGATGCATAAGGGAAACCACAGGCGGAAATAGGCAGTTGTCATTATGAATATTTATGCTATAGTAATAGTCGGCGCCGGAAAAAATCGGACGCTGAGGATCCCGCTTCGCGAGGATGTACACAAAAAGTCAGGCAATTATAAGGAGAGAAAGAACGTATGAGCACTGCAAAGAAAATATGCTGTCTGAATCCGATTTCCGAGAGAGGGACGGGAAGATTGACGAAGGATTATGAGCTGACAAAAGAACTGGCCGGAGCCGATGCGGTTCTGGTGAGAAGTGCCTCCATGCATGAAATGGAACTCCCGGATACGCTTCTTGCGATTGCCCGGGCCGGCGCCGGCGTGAATAATATTCCGTTGGATACGTGTACAGAAAACGGGATTGTCGTCTTCAATACGCCCGGAGCCAACGCGAACGGTGTAAAAGAGCTGGTGATCGCCGGCATGCTGATGGCAGCAAGGGATATCACCGGCGGAATCGGCTGGGTCCGTGACAACCGTGACGATGAAAACATATCGAAGGATATGGAAAAGAGCAAAAAACATTTCGCCGGCACGGAAATCAAGGGAAAGACCCTCGGCGTGATCGGCCTGGGAGCCATCGGCATCGAGGTGGCGAATGCTGCATATTCACTGGGCATGGATGTCGTCGGATACGATCCGTTCCTTTCTGTGGGCAGTGCCCTCCGTCTGTCCCGGGCGGTTCGGGTTGTGGAAAATCTGGATGCGCTCTATGCAGTGAGTGATTATATTACGCTGCATGTACCGCTGATGGATTCCACCCGGGAGAAGATGAATGCGGAAGCCTTCTCCAAGATGAAGGACGGCGTCGTCGTGCTCAACTATGCGCGGGATCTGCTCGTGAATGACGATGATATGGCGGAAGCCTTAAAGAGCGGGAAGGTTCGCAGATATATGACAGACTTCCCGAATCCGAAAACGGCCGGAATGGAAGGCGTGATCGCGACTCCGCATCTCGGGGCATCCACAGAGGAATCAGAAGAAAACTGTGCGGTTATGGCGGTGGATGAGCTGATGGATTTCATCGAGACCGGACGGATCCGCAATTCCGTGAATTATCCGAACTGCACGCTGCCTCCGGAGAGCTGTGCCTGCAGGATCTGCATCATGAATGTCAACAAACCGAACATGATCGTAAACTTTACGTCGATCCTGTCCGGAGAAGGGATTAATATTCCCAACATGACAAACAAGAGCCGCGGGGAAGCGGCCTATACCCTGATTGACTGCGATACCTGCCCGGATGAATCGGTGATTGAACGGATCCGCGGGGTGGAAGGCGTCAAGAAGGTCCGGGTGATCCGGTACTGATCCTCCGGCACTTGTCGGAACAATCCATTCGAAAAGGAAAGAAAAATCCATTCGAAAAGGAAAGAAAAATCCATTCGGAAAGGAAAGAAAACCAGAAAGGAAAAAAGCATGACGGCAGATTTAGAGAAGAAATATGAAACGCTGAAATCTCTGCTGCGGTCCAGAGGAAAAGTGGCCGTCGCGTTTTCCGGAGGGGTGGATTCGACATTTCTGCTTCGGACCGCAGCAGATGTGCTGGGGGAGAATGTGCTGGCCGTGACGGTGAAGGCCGACATGGTCCCGCAGCGGGAGATGGAGGAAGCCCGGGTGTTCTGCCGGGAGCTGGGCGTGCGTCAGATCGTCCTGGAGACGGACGCACTGTCCATACCGGGGTTCCGGGAAAATCCGCCGGAAAGATGTTATCTGTGCAAGGAGGACCTGTTCCGGAGGATGATTGCAGCGGCGGAGGAGGAAGGAATTTCCTGCGTTGCGGAGGGATCCAACATGGACGATACCGGGGACTACCGTCCCGGGATGAAAGCCATCGCTGAATTGCATGTACAAAGCCCGCTCCGCGAAAGCGGGCTTTACAAGAATGAGATCCGTGCGCTTTCAAAGGAACTTGGCCTGCCGACCTGGGAGAAACCGTCGTTTGCATGTCTGGCTTCCCGCTTTGTCTATGGGGAAGAAATCACCCGGGAAAAACTGCAGCGGACCGAACAGGCTGAGCAGCTCCTTCAGGAACTGGGGTTCCGCCAGATGCGGGTCCGCACGCATGGAACGATTGCCCGGATCGAAGTTCTGCCGGAGCAGTTCCCGCTTCTGACCCGTGAGGATATCCGCAGCCGGATCTGCAAAACATTGAAGGAACTGGGTTTTTCCTATGTGGCAATGGACCTGGAGGGATACCGCACCGGCAGCATGAATGAAACGCTGGACAGATGAAACGCTGAACAGATGAAACGCTGGACAGATGAAAAACAAGGAGGAACAGATGGCGGAGGAACGGTTTTCCAGAACGGAGCTGCTGATCGGGGCAGAAAATCTTCGGCGCCTGGCAGCTGCCCGCGTGGCAGTATTCGGGCTCGGAGGCGTCGGCGGATATGTTGTGGAAGCGCTGGCCCGCTCGGGGATCGGAACACTGGATCTGATTGACAATGACCGGGTATGTCTGTCCAATCTGAACCGGCAGATCCTGGCAACGGAACGGACGATCGGACAGCTGAAGACGGACGCTGCCCGGGAGAGAGTTCTGCAGATCAATCCGGCGGCGGTCGTCAATGTATATCCGCTGTTTTATCTGCCGGAGACAGCCGGCCAGTTTGACTTCTCCGTGTATGATTATGTTGTGGACGCCATCGATACCGTCACGGGAAAGCTGATGATTGTGGAGCAGGCATATGCCGCCGGCACGCCGGTGATCAGCTGTATGGGAGCTGGCAACAAAATGGATCCGACGGCCCTGCGGGTGGCGGACATCTATGAAACGAGTGTCTGCCCGCTGGCAAAAGTCATGCGCAGAGAACTGAAGCGCCGCGGTATCCCGTCTCTGAAAGTTGTGTATTCGACGGAAAAAGCGATCCGTCCCGGAGAAAGAGCGGACAGATTGGACGGAACGGGCAGAGCGGACGAAGCAGGCAGAGGAGACGGAGCGGGCAGAGCGGACGGAGCTGACAGAACGGTCAGATTGAACAGAACGGACAGGGTGGACAGAGCGGAATTGGATGCAGCACCGCCGCAGAAAGAACAGCCTTCACCGGATTCGGCGATGACCGACAACCCAACGATGACCGCCCGGCGAAGCACACCCGGAAGCAATGCGTTTGTACCCGCTGCAGCAGGCCTGATTCTTGCCGGGGAGGTCATCCGCGACCTCATCGCATGGGAATTCAGATGATTTTTTCTGCGGAAAAAGCAGACCGTAAAAGCAGAACGAAAAAGCAGGCGGAAAAAACAGACCGTAAAAGCAGACCGAAAAAGCAGGCGGTAAAAACAGACCGTAAAAGCAGACCGGGACGGCAGAAACAGAGATAAAAACAGCCTGAAAAACGGCCTGAAAAACAGAGAGGATTCGGAGAATCTATGATATGGAATGCATCTGAACTGTCGGAGGAAATCCTGAACGAGCGGATTGCCCGGGCAGAACGCAGTATTATCAAGAAATATCGCAAACAGCTCTGGACACGTTTTACCAGAGCTGTAACTGACTATCAGCTGATTCAGGAAGGCGACCGGATCGCTGCGTGTATTTCCGGCGGAAAGGATTCCATGCTGATGGCGAAACTTCTGCAGGAAATTCAACGGCACGGCAAGGTGAAATTTGACCTGGTCTTTCTCTGCATGAACCCCGGATATAACGATGAAAACTGGCAGCTCATACAGACAAATGCCCGCCTGCTCGGGATCCCGCTGACCGTATTCAACAGCGATATTTTTGAGATTGTGGAGACGGAACCCCATCATCCCTGCTATCTCTGCGCCAGGATGCGCCGGGGCTTTCTGTACGCGAATGCGAAAAAACTCGGATGCAATAAGATCGCGCTGGGCCATCATTACGACGACGTCATCGAGACAATCCTCATGGCGATTCTGTACAGCGGAAAAACGGAGACGATGATGCCGAAGCTGCACAGCCAGAATTTCGAGGGAATGGAGCTGATCCGCCCGATGTACCTGATCCGGGAGGAAAGCGTCTGTGCATGGCGAGATTACAATGAACTGCGTTTCATCCAATGCGCCTGCCGCTTTACGGAAAACTGCGCTTCCGGGACCGGAGGCCAGACTTCGAAACGGGCGGAGGTAAAGAAACTGATCGCCTCCCTTCGGGAACAGGACCCGGTCATTGAACAGAATATTTTCAATTGCGTCCGGGATATCAACCTTCGCACCGTGCTCGGCTATCACAAGGACGGGGTTTGGACCAACTTTCTGGATGACTATTCCTGAAGCAGAGCGGCCTGTGATTTGACACTTTACAGTTTGTGTATTAACATAGATGCATAAAACAACGGCAGCGCAGGATTTTTCCTGTGTTTCCTCAGAATTGCCGAGAAGGAGGGAGAGAATGGGTAACAGAAATCGTGGAACGATCCGTAAATTTCCTGTCAAAAAAGGAAAACTGGATCAGCTGCACAGCATGGTCAGCACGGTTGCGGATGATATTGTATCAAGCTTCAACGAGATGATCAGCTCCAAGGTGGATGCCCTGAACTGGGCAATTGACCAGCTGCCTGAGATGGAGCGGGCCGCGGGCATAGCGGACGTGACATTCACGGTTGCAGACGGAATCTTCCCCTTCCTGCTTTCCGGCTTTACGGATCTGGACGACGAAGAGGAAGATGAGGATGAAGATGAGTTCGGAGGGCTTTATCCCTGCTTCAGTGCAGATGAGGATCTTCCGGCCGGAATCGAGGAATATATTCTGCTTCTCGCGGTATCAGAGGATGAAGACGGTGAGGAAGGATCTCACCGGATTGACGCATTCCTTGCACGCAGAGAGAGTGAAGGCGACCTCTTTGTCTTTGACGGAGAAGACTGGGTTGCCATCGAAGAAATGATCGAAGAAGATGAGATCTGGTGACGGCCGGCTGCGCGTCCCCTGTTTTCCGGGAGGAGACAGGGGACATTTTTATGTCTTTCGCCAGAGGAGAGCAGGGGACATTTTTACGTTCCCGATGCATCCCGAATTGGTAAATTGCCTCCGCGCTCGCTGTTCTCCCGGCAGACGGACCTTTTGTTTCATTGTATTTTGTCCGCCGGGAAAAAGGAGGACTGCCTCCGACGCAGGAAGCCTGTGTATTGAAAAAAGCGGACGGTCTCCGACGCAGGAAGACTGTGTATTGAAAAAAGCTCAATCCGAAGAACGCTTCCTGGGTTGAGCTTTTTATGAAAGAGGGAGACACAGATCTGCCTCCTGTTTTCCCAGAATCCGGAGAGGGCATCGGAAAGCGGCTCAGGGCATGGAAAATCTAAAAACATTCCAGAATTCCTGCCAGGAGAGGGCATCGGAGAGCGGCTCGGAGCATGGAAAATCTTAAAACATTTCAGAATTCCTGCCAGGAGAGGGCATCAGAGAGCGGCTCTGGCATGGAAAAATCCTCAGGAACAGGGATGAGAAAGCCCGCGAAATCGGTCTGTTTGCTGAGAAGAAGCTGCCATATGGCGCCTGAGAGAAAAAGAAACCCAGAGGATCGGCTGATGCCGTCCCCTGGGTTTCTGATTTTTTTCAGAGTAATCTCTTTACAGTTTCAGTTTTGCAAACAGAGATCCGAGCGAAGTCGTCACGGCTTCGCTGGTCGGAAGTTCGAAGGTCTCTTCCTCGATGGCTTCGGCCGCCACATCTTCCAGCGCTTTCATGCTCAGGCTGAGTTTCCCGTCTTTGTTCTCAATGATCTTGACCTTGACTTTCTGGCCTTCTTTTAAGACCGCGGAAGGATGCTTGATGCGCTGCTGGCTGATCTGCGAAATATGGAGCAGGCCGGACAGGCCGTTTCCGAGATCGACGAAGGCGCCGTAGGGCTTGATGGTTTCAACGGTTCCCTCCGTAACCAGTCCGACTTCCACGTTGGAGATCCGGCTGCGGCGCTCCTCGGCCGCCTTTTCCCGAAGAATGTCGCGGGCGGACATGACAAGCCGTTTTTCCTCCGGATCGGCTGTGATGACGCGGACTTCAATGGACTTATTGAGCCAGTTTGGGAGGTCGTCTTCCTCGACAAAATTCAGAGCAAGCTTGGAAGCGGGAATGAAACCGCGGGTTCCTTCCAGATACGCGATTGCACCGCCGCGTGTAATGCCGGAAATTTTAACGGTGATATTTTCCTGAGAGTCAAGAAGCTCTTTCAGGCGATCCCAGGCAAGAACCGCAGCCGCTGCTTTCATGGAAAGAAGAATATGTCCTCTGCCATCGTCTTTGCGGATGACCGTAGCGGAAAGGGTATCGCCGACTTTGATCGAGTCTTTCAGTGAGAAGGTCGGATCATCGCTGGCGTCCTCAAGGCGGATAATGCCGTCTGTATAATAGCCAAGGTCCACGGTGACTTCCGTCTCCGAAACACCGATTACGGTTCCGGTCAGGATATCGCCTTCATTGATCTGCCGGAAAGAGGCTTCCAGCTCGCTGGCATAGTCATCCATGGATTCGGCCTGTTCCGCCGCTTTTTCCGGACGGTCGCCGGCATCCGGCTGTCCGGCAGGAGCTTCTGCCGCTTCTTCCTTCGCATCCGCAGCCGTTTCCGCGCCGGATGCTTCTTTCTCTTCCGCAGCCGTTTCCGCGGCGGTTGCTTCATTCTCTTCCGCGGCTGTCTGTGCGTCAGCAGTCACCTGCTCTTCCGCAGCAGCCTGGGCGCCGGGCATCTCTTTTTCTTCCATAACCGTTTCTGCTCCAAGCATCTCTTTATCTTCCATAACTTGTATCCTCTCCTTGTCTTCAGAATGCAGCAGCCCGGGGACTGCGGAAATACAAAGCGCGTTTCCCGGGCAGATCTCAGGCAGTCGGTATGGACTGTCGTAAATCATGACTACGTACAATATACCATATTCACGCAAGAGTATGCAACTGTTGCCGGATGTGATATAATTTAAGCAAAAAAAGAGGAGGTAATTGCTTTGAGAAAGATGTTTGCTGCTGCAGTCTGTTTTCTGACCGCATTGTCCATGTCGGTCGGCAGTTTTGCGATGGAGACAGTGAAAAGAGGAACGAGAGGCGATGATGTCCGGGAGATACAGGAGATGCTGATTTCTTCGGGATATCTGGAAGAAGGGGAAGCCGACGGTGTTTTCGGCGCAAAAACAGAAAAGGCGGTTCTGGCGTTTCAGCAGGAACATGCGCTGGATGCGACCGGTATCGTGGGCGAGGGAACATATAACGCTCTGAAAAACAAAGAGACGGTACAGGAGGCGGATTCGGTGCAGGAGACAGATCCTGCGCAGGAGGCGGATCCGGCGCAGACAGACCAGACGCAGGAGGGAATGGACTATGAGACAGTCTTCCCCTCCTGGAATCCGGACAGTGCGGCTCTGCAGGAACTTGTTGATTTTGTGTCTGCCGTTACGGACGAATCCAGTCCGGAATACCTTGAGCCGGCGGACCGCCTGGCCACGTTTGACATGGACGGAACGATTCTCTGCGAAAAAGCTCCGGTTTATTTTGACTATTGCCTGACGATGTACCGGGTTCTCGATGATCCGACATATAATGCGACGGAAGAAGAGCGGGATGCCATGCAGCAGGTCCGCGATCACGCCTGGTCGGAGGGAGAAACCTTCCACCCCGAGACCATCACCAAGGACGATCTGGTGGCGTCCGCTTTTGCCGGCATGACGCCGGAAGAGTTCCGATCCTATGTGGCGGACTTTGCGGACACTGTGGATGCCGTCGGCTTTGAAGGCATGACCTATGGGGAGTCCTTCTACAAACCCATGCTCGAGGTGATCGCGTATCTGAAAGCCAATGACTTCGATGTCTGGATGGTTTCCGCGTGTGAACGCGAGGTTGTCCGGGCCCTTGTGGGACGGTATGACATCCCGCTTGACCATGTGATCGCCACCGATGTGCCTTATGTCGCATCCGGGAAGAGCGATGAGGAAGCCGCTGACGACTACAACATGGGTCAGGACGAAGATATCCTGCTCGGCGCGCCGCTGGATCCGGTGGAATGCGGAAAATCCGGCAAGCCGGCGGCCATTGTCCGTGAAATCGGAAAACGTCCGGTACTTGCCTTCGGCAACAGCAGCGGCGATTATTCGATGCTGAACTATGCCGAGGGGAACCCCGATCATACCGGCATGGGATTCTTTGTCGTGTGCGATGACACCGAACGGGAATACGGCAGCGATGAGAAAGCAGCCGAGTATTATGAAAAAGTGGAAAATGAGGACTGGACGGCCATTTCGATGGCGAATGACTGGAAGTTCATCTACGATGAGAAGGTGAAAAAGACGGGACTTCCGGGAACAGCGGAAGAACTGGACGACGCCGCGTGACAGGAAAAAAGACAGGTTGTTCTTCAGAATTTCTTAGTTTTTTTTCGAATATGTTCACTTTCCAAACACATTTTGAACACATTTTCACTTTAGACTATACATATCAGCGAAAGCTGATCGATTTCATAACTCAGTCCCCTTTCCGAAAGCAGAAGGGGACGCTCCCTCAAACATTTTTATTTTTCTCTTTCCTAACGAAAAGGCCCGGAACCCCCGGGCCTTTTCGTTTTCGGAAACTTTGACAGTTCCCTGCTTTTGCCAATTTAACATTCGATCTGCAGCCGACATATATACGAGTCGACTGCCAGTCGACAAAGAAATCTTTCCCAGGCGATACCCTGCGCCGGATCTCATGCCGGGTTTCCGGAATCTCGATCTCGCATCCGGTGACCTGATCAAAGGAAAGGACATCCGGATTGACTTCCAGAAAGTTTGAAGATCCGCAGATCAGAAACTTCCCCGCAGGCTCATCGACATAGAGTTTTGTATATGTTCCGTAGCTGCGTGTGGTCTGAAACGCAAGGACTTCCCTGCGGTTCGCCTCGCGAAAGGCGAGCTGTTCCCGGATTTCCGTGAGGGAACTGCCCTTTTCCCCGGTAAACCAAACAGAGAGTCTGGAAGCGCAGTTTTTGCAGAGTATCACATTTTTCGGGCTTTTGTTCGCCGAAAGACGGATCCGGGCTCCGCAGACATCACACCTTTTTTTCTCTAACAATGTCATGGCCTTTGGAGCGATCTTACGAGTGCAGTTTCCTGGAGATCCAGATCAGGATGCAGGCGCCGACAATCGAAACGATGGTACCGCCGATCCGCCCCTGTCCTGAAATACCGACAAGACCGAGTACAATGCTGCCGATGACACCGCCGGCGAGCCCCAGAATGATATTCCGGATGGTGCCCCCTTCACTGTTCATGAGCTTTCCGGCAATCGTTCCGGCAAGGCCGCCAAAGAATAAATTCAGGATTAAACTGATTAACATGCTGCTCTCCTCCTTTTACAGTTTATGATTCATAGAAAGCGCGGATGAAGCCCTTTTTAAGCTTCCGCCGTCTCCGGCTGAGCGCTTCCCGGGGTTAACATCAGCATAGCACCTTTTTTCCCTGTTCTCAACGAAAATCTGACCGGTACGCGTTTCGCTTGTTACTATTCACAGCCCTCATGACCCTTATATTTCATAAGCAGACAATTCCGACAGGAACGCAGACGGGATCCACGGTTTACGCAGACTTAGGGGTCCTGTCCGTCCGGG
>CACXHD010000043.1 GCA_902767335.1 uncultured Lachnospiraceae bacterium | reverse complement strand
TCTATCGCGAGTGCGATTATATTACGATCCATGTTCCTCTTACGGATTCGACAAGGCATATGATCTCCGAACGGGAACTGTCGATGATGAAGAAGGATGCGGTTCTGGTGAATTATGCCAGAGACCTTCTGGTGGATGAACAGGCGGTCATCAACGCGCTGGATGCAGGAAGACTGGGACGTTATGTCTCGGATTTCCCCAATCCGGTCACAGCCGGGGCGAAGGGCGTGATCCTGACGCCGCATCTTGGTGCTTCCACCGAAGAGTCGGAGGACAACTGCGCGAAGATGGCGGTCAGCCAGATCCGGGACTACATTGAGAACGGGAATATCAAAAATTCCGTGAATTATCCGGCCTGCAGCATGGGCGTCTGCAGCAGTGCCAGCCGGATTGCGATCCTGCACCGGAATACGAAGCAGATGATCAGCCGCTTTACCGGCGTCCTGTCAGACCTGAATATCGCGAACATGAGCAATTCGAGCAAGGGCGAATACGCCTATACATTGTTTGACCTTGAGGACGATCTGTCGGACGATCTGGTCGACCAGATCCGTGCGATCCCGGATGTGTTCCGTGCGCGGAAGATCTGCTGAAAGATCTGCTGAGAGGAGAAGATATGGCTGATATAAAAAAGTTCCGGGCAATCCGGCCCGCGGATGTGCTTGCGGAAAAGACCGCAGCTCTGCCGTACGATGTCTATGACCGCGGGGAAGCGAGAGCGGAGGCTCTTTCCCATCCGGATTCCTTTCTGAATATCGACCGTCCCGAGACGCAGTTTCCCAAGGATCATGACATGTATGCGCCGGACGTCTACCGGAAGGCGGATGATATGATTCGGGAACGGATTCGTGAGAGAAGATTTCTGCAGGATCCGGAGGATCTGTATTATCTCTATGAACTGACCATGAACGGGAGAACACAGACCGGAATTGTTGCCTGCGCGTCCATCGACGACTATCTGTCCGGTGTGATCCGCAAACATGAGAATACCAGGGAGGATAAGCTGCAGGACCGGATCCGCCATGTGGATGTATGCGGAATGCAGACAGGCCCGATTTTTCTGGCGTACCGCGCGGACGACACAATCCGCAGGATCACGGATGCGGTCCGGCAGGAGACGCCGTTGTTTGATTTCACGTCCGCGGACGGCATCCGCCACCGGGGATGGAAGATTTCCGCTGCGGAAGACCAGGAAGCGATCCGCTGTGCATTTGCACAGATGAACGAAATCTATATTGCTGACGGGCATCATCGCGCCGAATCCGCTGTCCGGGCCGGGCTGATGCGCAGAGAGCGACATCCCGACTACAGCGGGAAAGAGGAGTTCAACTATTTCCTGTCGGTCCTGTTCCCGGATGATGAGCTCATGATTATGGACTACAACCGGGTCATGCATGACCTCGCGGGGATGAACTGCGGGGAAGTTCTCGCAAAGCTGGAGACCGTCTTTACGATGGAGCCCTGTGAGCGGGATGATGCACCTTCCGAAAAGGGCAAGGTCCAGATGTATCTGGACGGACAGTGGTATATGGGCACCTTCCGACAGGAAGTGCGCAGCAGCGATCCCGTTCGGGGCCTGGACGTATCTGTGCTGCAGGACCATGTACTGGAGCCGTTTTTCGGAATTCAGGATCCCAAGACCGACAGCCGCATCGAGTTTGTCGGAGGCATCCGCGGCGCCGCAGAACTGGAACGCCGCGCGGACCACTTCCGGAGCATCGCTTTTCGGATGTATCCGACCTCGATCCGGGAGCTGATGGACGTAGCGGACGCCGGTCTGCTGATGCCGCCGAAATCCACCTGGTTCGAGCCCAAGCTGCGCAGCGGACTTTTCCTGCACGAGATCGGGCACTGAGGCGGCGCGGGACCTGCTCCCGGGAAATCACTCAAAAGCCGCCGCAGATTTAAGGAACGTAGTTTCTTTTATGTCGAGCACCGCTTTATTCGCCCGGAAATCTTGATGATTTCCGGGCTTTGTACGTTCTGCGGGCGGACAAGATCCGATGAAACGGGAGTTCAGTCCGCCGGGCAGGGCGAAGCGAGCGGACAAGATCCGATGAAACGGAAGGTCAGTCCGCCGGGCAGGGCGAAGCGGGCGGACGAAGACAAACAAAGCGGCAGATTCGTCTGCCGGCAGGCCTCCTGCAGCCGGTATCGCGCCGAAAAACGCATCTCTTTTTTTATGCGGACATTTTGACACTCGAACCATATAATGTTACAATCAAATTTAAAGTTGCTGTCTGGCAACGGGAAATATCGGAACGAGCGGACCGACCGGTACAAGCGGACCAACCGGACCGACCGGAGCGAGCGGACCGACCGGACCGAGCGGAACGACCGGAACGACCGGCTCAACCGGAACGACCGGCTCAACCGGATCGACCGCCAGGCTGCTTCGCCGGGTTTCCGGCTCCATGTACCGGGACGACCGCAGATTGGGAGGTATCACTATGAATGAGAAGCTCTATGATATGATGGACTGGGCGCGAATTGAAGGACTGGTGTACTCGGAAGAAGATCATCCGCATGATTTTCTCGGGGCACATGTGACGGATGAGGGAGTCCTGATTCAGACATTCATCCCGACTGCGGAAAAGATTGAAGTGATTACCGGTCAGCCGAAGACTTCGATCCCGATGGAGAAGGAAGACGAGGCAGGCTTTTTTGCACTGCTGCTCCCGGGAGACCGGGTTCCGGAATATCAGTTTTCGATAACCTTTGACGACGGCAGCGTCCGGAAGATCCGGGATCCCTACGGATTTGAACCGCAGCTGACCCGGGAGGAGACGAAGGAATTCAACGCGGGGATCTGCTACGATATTTATGAGAAGCTGGGAGCCCATCCGATGACCATCGACGGAACCGAAGGTGTCTATTTTGCTGTCTGGGCACCGAATGCGGTTCGTGTCAGTCTGGTCGGGGACTTCAACCTCTGGGACGGAAGGCGGCTTCCGATGCGCAGACTCTGGGATTCGGGCATTTTTGAATTGTTTGTACCCGGACTGGGTGTCGGAACTTTGTATAAATATGAAATAAAGGCAAAGGGCGGGCTGACCTTCCTGAAGGCGGACCCCTACGGTTTTGCCGCGGAACTTCGTCCGGACACCGCTTCGGTCGTCACGGACCTTGGCGGATTTGAATGGGAAGATCTGGACCATTTGCTGGAGCGGAGAAAACGCACGCTCAGTGAGGAACCGATGTTCAGCTGTGAGATTCATCTCGGAAGCTTTGCCAGACCCAGGGACGGAAGAGAGTTTTACAATTACAGAGAGCTCGCACCGATGGTGGCGGAGTATGTGAAAAAGAGCGGTTATACGCATATCGAACTGATGCCGGTCATGGAGTACTATCATGATGAGACGGCAGGCTTTCAGACAGCGCAGTTTTATGCGCCGACCGCAAGGTACGGCAGCCCGCAGGATTTCATGTATTTCATGAATTATATGCACAAAGAGGGCATCGGGGTGATTCTCGACTGGGCTCCGGAGCATTTCGCTTCGGACATTCCGGGACTCTGCGGCTTTGACGGCACCTGCCTGTATGAGCATCAGGATCCACGGCAGGGGCTGAACCCGAAGCTGGGTACGAGGATTTTCAATTACGCCCGCCCGGAGGTCAGCAATTTCCTGATCGCCAATGCTTTATTCTGGGTGAAGGTCTACCATGCGGACGGTTTGCGTGTCAACAACGCAACCGCTATGCTGTATCTGGATTACGACCGGACGGACGGCCAGTGGGTCGCCAATATGTACGGCGGAAATGAAAACCTGGACGCAGTGGAATTTCTGCGCCATCTTGGCTCCGTTTTCCGCCGCAGATCCCAGGGCGCAGTGCTGATCGCAAAGGAGACTTCCTGCTGGGACAAGGCGACCAGCCTGCCGGAAGAGGAAGGCCTCGGCTTTGATTTTAAGTGGAACGACGGCTGGACGAGCGATTTCCTGAGCTATATGCAGCTGGACCCGGTGTTTCGCGGATATCATCACGGAGAATTGATCTTCAGTATGGTATATCAGTACAGTGAGAAATTCATGCTCACGATCTCCCATGAGGAAGTCGGCGCGGATAAGGGAGCGCTGCTCGTACGCCTCCCCGGCAGACGGGAGATGAAATTTGCGAACCTCCGGGCTGCGATCGCATATATGACGGTTCATCCGGGCAAAAAGATGCTCTTTATGGGGCAGGAGCTCGGAAGCTTTGATCCGTGGAAATATGATCAGCCGCTGGACTGGGAACTTGGTAAGATGCTGCAGGGGACAGGACTGCAGGCCTTTATGACCGATCTGCTCAAACTCTACCGAAGCGAGAAGGCGCTGTTTGAAAAAGATTTTGACCCGGAAGGATTTGAATGGATCAACAATATTTCCGGAAATGAAAACATGCTCGTATTTCTGCGGAAGGGCTCACAGGAAGCGGACACGCTGCTTATCGTTTGCAATTTTTCGCCGCTGAAATACGAAAATCATAAAATCGGCGTGCCGATGCGGGGCAGCTACAAAGAGATTTTCAACAGTGACAGGGAGATCTACGGAGGGAGCGGCGCCGGCAATCCGCGGGCGAAGGTTTCCAAAAAGGACGAGTGCGACGGCAGACCGGATTCCATCCGGATTACGGTACCGCCGATGAGTGTCTGTATCTTCCGCTGCAGCAAAGCAAAGGAGAAGGACGGCACAGTGCTGAAACCGCAGGTAAAAGCGGAGAGCAAGACTTCGGCGAAGACAAAGGCGGAGAGCAAGGCTCCGGCGAAGGCAAAAGCAGCGTCTGCGGCGAAGAAGGCAGCCGCCGGAGCGGAGCAGACGAAAACAGCGTCTGCGGCGAAGAAGGCAGCTGCCGGATCGGAGCAGACGAAAGCAGCGTCTGCGGCGAAGAAGACGGCTGTCGGAGCGGAGCAGACAAAAGCGGGGTCTGCGGCGAAGAAGACGGCTGCCGGGGCAGAGCAGGCGAAGACGGGGGCTGCGGCAAAAAAATCAACGAGAAAAACCAGCCTGAAGGAAGAACTGGAGAAGAAGTTTGAGCAGGAGGAGAAGAAGCTTTGACAGAAACGGTTCACACCCATGACGGGGACTTCCCGGAGAGCGGAGAGATGCATTCCCATTCGCATGCGCATTCTCATCCGCATCCGCACAAGCATCCGCATGAGCACACGCAGGCGGTGATTCACCGTCTGGCCAGGGCGATCGGACATCTCGAGTCTGTGAAACGGATGGTAGAGGACGGGAGAGACTGCTCGGAGGTACTGATACAGCTTTCTGCCGTCCGCTCCGCGATCAACAATACGGGAAAACTGATCCTTCAGGATCATATTCGGAACTGCCTGATGGACGCGCTTGAGAGCGGAGATCAGGAAGAACTCGATGAACTGAACAAAGCGATTGATCAGTTTGTCAAATAACGGAGTAATCATGGAATACTGGGACATTTACGATGTAAACAAACAGCCCACCGGCAGGACGATGCAAAGGAATGACTGGCATATGAAGGACGGAGACTACCATCTGACGGTGCTGGGAGTCATCTGCCGGCCGGACGGGCGTTATCTGATCACAAGGCGCAATGTCGATAAATCCTGGGCACCGCTCTGTTGGGAGGTGCCGGGGGGCGGCGTCCGGGCCGGTGAGAGTTCCGCGGATGCGGTGATCCGGGAGGTCCGGGAAGAGACCGGGCTGGATATTTCCGGATATGTCCGGGAGCCGGCTCTGACCTACCGACGGGACAATCCCGAAGAGGGCGACAACTATTTTGTGGATGTCTACCGGATTGAGATGGATTATACGGACAGTATGGTTACCCTTCAGGAGAAGGAAACCTGCGGCTTCATGAGTGCGGACCTGGAGGACATCCGGCGGATTGCGGGAGAAGGAAAGTTCCTGCACTATGACAGTATTATGGAGGTTTTCTAAAGCCATGCCTGCATATATGTCACATTACATCTGCGGACTGAAAGCGTTTCATCAACTCAGACCGGGAGACCTTAAGGACTGCATCCGGTCCCATGCATCGGTCTATGACATGGGCCTGGCGGGACCGGATCTGTTTTTCTATTCCCTGAAGGAGACGTTTTTCGGCGGAATGAAAACCGGAAGTCTGCTTCACAAAAACCGGACGGGAGCTTTCCTGACTTCTCTCTGCCGGCATGCGGTCCGTCTGGAAGGGGACGACCGTGGGGCCGCTGTGGCCTATGCGGCCGGGTTTCTCGGCCATTACAGTCTGGATTCCGCCTGTCATCCCTTTGTGTTCCGAGTCTGTCATGACCCAAACGGCCGAAAGGAGCTTGGAAGACACTATCGCTTTGAGGCAGCGGCGGATGCATACTTCTGCGAACGCTATCTTCACAGAGATATCCGTCAGTCTCACCAGATGGGTCTTCTGAAGCTCAGTTCTTCGGAAAAAAAGGTGATTGCATCGCTTCTGGCATCTGCCCTTCAGGAAGTCTTCCCGGAGAAAAAAGGACTGCCGGATGCCGCTAAGATCCGTCGGGTTCTGACGGAGTATTATCTGGTGACAGGATTTCTGATGGATGACTCCGGGTTCCGGGACTGGCTGGTTGGCAGTTTTGAAAACCGAAAACAGGGATATCCTTTATTCAGCGGTCTGTTTATCAATGCCAACCGCTACGGCGCCGGTGAAGAGCTGCTGGAGCGGTTCCGGAAACGGTTCGACAGGGGGATTCGAAGAAACATCCGTCTGCTGACAGCTCTGGAGCAGTATCTGTCATCGGATGAGAGGACGGACAGGAGCGAAGAACATTTCGCGGCTGCCGTCGGAAACCTGTCCTATCATACAGGCAGACAACTTCCGTTAACGACATAAATAACCGCAGCCAGCGCCAGAAACAACTGCAGCCAGCAATAGAAAAGGCGCAGCCAACGAGAGCAGCAACCACAGCCAACGACCTAAACAGCTGCAGCCAATGCCATAAGCATCCGCAGCCAACGACAGGCAGAAACTTTGAAAGGCAGAAACCAGATCATCCATGACTTCAGCATACGATTTACTGGTCGATTATTATATCGAAGAATATGAAAACCAGACGCTGGCCAGAAAGCGGAGAGGCGCAGTGTCCGGAAATCTCGGGGAAAAAGCGTCCAGGCTTTCCTCCACTCTGCGAAGCGCAGCCGCATCCCGGATGGGTTTTGCATCTCTGGAACATTTTCACAGGCAGATCGGCAATCTGGCGGATGCTGCCTATGTAAGACATAATGAAAAGGTTCTTTCCTCGGTCGGCAACCGGATGATTCCGGACCTGGTCCGTCTGGACCTGGGAATGATGCTTCCGGAACAGCAGGAAGGAATCACGGAAGAATTCATTGACTGGATGAGAAAAAAGCGGAAAGGACAGATCTGTACCAGACCGCTGTTTACAATCTATCCGGCTTATAAAGAAGAAATTATCCGTTCGCAGATGACGGAGCTGGTTCCGACACGGCCGGAGATGGAATTTCCGGACACGCTGGAAATGCACAGGAAATTCATTCTGCACATTGGTCCGACCAACAGCGGCAAGACCTATCAGGCGCTGGAGCGGCTGAAGGGCGCAAAGCACGGAATCTATCTCGGCCCGCTCAGACTTCTGGCGCTCGAAGTATACGAAAAAATGCATGATATGGGCGTACCGTCCACCATGCTGACCGGTCAGGAACTGATCGAGGATGACAACAGCCGTGTGACGGCTGCGACGGTGGAGATGGCCGAACTGGAGCAGCATTATGACGTTGCGGTGATCGACGAGGCACAGATGATGGCGGACAGCGACCGCGGCCATTCGTGGACGAGGGCGATTCTTGGACTCAAAGCGGACGAGATCCATGTCTGTGCCAGTGAGAACGCACTGAATGTGATCTGCCATTTGATTGAACTCTGCCATGACAAGTATGAGATCTTTCGCTATGAGCGGAAGACGGATCTGGTCTTTGAGGATCACCCGTTCCAGTTTCCCGAGGACATTCAGCCCGGGGACGCATTGATCGTGTTCTCAAAGAAATCTGTGCTCGATGTCGCCGGACGGCTTGAGGAGAACGGAATGGAGTGCAGCGTCATCTACGGATCGCTGCCACCGGAGATCCGCAGACGGCAGATGCATCTGTTTACGGAGGGACAGACCCAGGTCGTTGTATCGACGGATGCGATCGGGATGGGACTGAATCTTCCGGTCCGAAGGATTGTCTTTCTGCAGTGTTCCAAATTTGACGGGACGCAGCAGCGCCTTCTGACTACCTCCGAGATCCGGCAGATTGCGGGCCGTGCCGGAAGGTATGGGATTTATGACACCGGATATGTGACAGGGTCGGATGCAGAATCCCTGGAATATCTGCGGGCAACCTATTACCGGGCTGATCCGGAAGTGCGGCATGTCAGCCTTGGATTTCCGCAGGTGCTGCTGGATATCGGGGAGCCGCTGGATGAGATTCTGAAGGTCTGGCATGAACAGGAGCCGATCGCTCCGTTTGTCAAGGAAAACGTGGACGAGGCGCTGTTTCTTTTTGAAAAGGCGAGAGCTGTCCGGGAAAAGATCCCCGGGTATGAGGACAAGCGGATCCTGTACCGGATGATCAGTACACCGGTGGATATCAAAGACCGTCATGTGGTCAATCTCTGGCTGGACTACTGTATGGATTATATGGCGGATATTTCGCTGGATAAACCGAGGCTGGCCAGAGGAGAGAAAAACAGTCTTCAGAAATATGAGACCTATTACAAACAACTGGACCTTTATTATCAGATGTCCCATCGCCTCGGAAAGGTGATGGATGAGAAGTGGGTCGCCAGGGAGCGGGCCAGGACAGAGGACCAGATCATGCGTCTTCTCCTGAAAGAGAAGAGCATCTATATCAAACGCTGCAGATATTGCGGCAGGATGCTTCCGATAGATTCTCCGTTCAACTGCTGTGAACGCTGCTATGCAAGAGGAGGAAACTGGTAAGTATCCCGAGGATACACGGCAAAAGCCGCCTGAGAGGTTTTTTATGAAAAGGAATAGGCGAATCATTTCCGGCGGATCGCGGCTGCATCGGCAGATCTGCGTGATGCTGGCGGTGATGCTTCTTGTATCATCCATTCTACCGTCTGCACAGATTGCTGCTTCTGAGGAAACACAGCTGTACGGAGCGGACGAATCTGCTGTTTTCGACGGAGGAGAACTGTTTATAACGGATTCCGAGGATGAAAGTGCTGCATACGAACCTGCAGCAGACAGCTGGGCCGAAAATGTGACAGTGGAAGGCGTGACGGTCGAAGACGGGATGGCCGGAGACGCTGCGATTGCAGACGGAATGACTGCAGACGGTATGACCGGAACCGGAACGGACGGAGACGGGAGCAGCGGGAATGGCACGATCGGAGACGGGATCGCCGGGGACGGCACGATCGGAGACGGGATCTCCGGAGACAGCATGGCTGGAGACGGGATGGCCGGAGACGCTGCGGCCCGTGACGGACTCGCCGCGGACAGTACGATCGAAAACGAAATATCCGGAGATACGGCGGTCCTGGACGGCTTTCTGACGGATCTGTCGGAAGATCCGGCTTCCGGAGACGATACGGCTTCGGCAGAGGATGGTTTCATTGACGGAATCGATACGGATGGAGCGTACGCCCTGTCAGAGAATGATGACGTCAGCGGCCTGTCGGAAGGGGAAACGGGAACGCTTCTGTCGGAAGACGGTTCAAATCCAGACAGCGCAGATACATACACGCTTTTATCGGAGGATGGAAACAGCGGGATTCTTTCCGAGGGATTTCTGATCCTGGAGGATCAGGGAATATCTTCGGATGGGGATTTGACTGCGGAAGGCAGTGACCCGGAGGCAGATCCGGCTGCAGATCTTTCGGAAGCTGCCGAAACGGAGGAGGTTGAGCTTCTGCTGGATCCGGAAGAGGAGAGCGAAGAGCCGGAGGAGGAGACGGAAGAGGAAGAGTTTCTTGATTCGGAAGATGTCGAAGGCTATGACCCGACGGTGGTCCCGGATGACCCTGCCCCGTCCGCGTCTTCGAGTCTGCGGAAAAAACTGTTTTCCGCAGGCAGATCTGCCGCATCGTTTACCAGTTTCGGAGACCAGCTGGAAACAGGATCCCGCTATGTTTATGATCAGATGGCGGACTGCTATCTGACAAAGGGACTGCGTGGATATACGGCTGACGAGAACGGGATTTCCGCTTTTGTCACAGATGATGAGACCGGTGCCCGGACGCCGGTACTGTCTTTTGAAATCAGCTATTCCTTTGAGAAGGCGAAGGAAATGGGCTATACATTTCCCATTGTGCTCAACGAGGAGAATAAGCTTGATAAAACGTCGGAGGAATACCTGACAGCCGCAAGTGCCTTTAAATATATGGCACAGTCCGCAATCGACGCATTTTCCTACGATTATCCGGAACTGTTCTGGTACCGCCCGGACGGGTATACGATGCGTTATAAAGGGCAGTCCGGTACGGCTTATCTCTCGGGCCTTGTCCTGAAAATGAAGGAGAGCTTCCCGGGTGCATACGATCTGCGGGAAACCTTCGATGCACAGGTGACGCAGACGATGGCGGATCTGCTTGCTTCCTCGGATTATGATGAGGACGGGGAAATCAGCATATATGAGAAGATCCAGAGCGTTCATGACTATGTCATCGAACGGATGTATTATGATCACGAAGGGCTTGCCACCTATGAAAGCACCGGGGATTACCGGATTTTTACGGCCGCAGGATCGTTTGTAGACAGTGTCGGGAGCGGCATAGTGTGCGAAGGATACAGCAAGGCTGCCAAGATTCTGCTGAACCGGATGGGAGTCCCCTGCTGTCTGATCCGCGGGAGTGTAACCGGGTCAGACCTTGGTCATATGTGGAATGCAGTCAGTGTTGACGGCAGCTGGTATCTGATGGATGTCACATGGGATGACAAGGGAGACAGCGCCGGGACCGAACCGTATTACAGATATTATCTGGCACCGTCGATTGCGAACCGGACCAGCAACGGCCGTTTCAGCAAATCCACGGTTGACGCCCAGACCTTTGCCTATCCGTCGACCGCTGCTGTGGAAGACCACTCCTTTGCGCTGGTCACCAGCGATGCTTCCGGATGCACAACCCGTCCGGAATACCGCTGTACGCATGGAGACGGCGTGCGTTACTGGCTGTCGGCTCCCGGGCACAGCTGGAATGAGGAAGGTGTCTGCAGTGTGTGCGGAATAAGCCGGGATGGCAGTGGAGGTCAGACGGAACCGCAGACGGAGCCACAGAGCGAAGGTCAGACGGAACCGCAAAGCGAGGGCCAGACGGAGCCGCAGAGCGAAGGTCAGACGGAACCGCAGAGCGAGGGCCAGACGACGGAACCGCAGAGCGAGGGTCAGACGGAGCCGCAGAGCGAAGGCCAGACGGAACCGCAGAGCGAGGGTCAGACGGAGCCGCAGAGCGAAGGCCAGACGGAACCGCAGACGGAGGGTCAGACGGAACCGCAGAGCGAAGGCCAGACAGAACCGCAGACGGAAAAGCAGACCGAAAAGCAGACGGAATCGCAGACCGAAAGGCAGACGGAAGCACAGACCGAAAAACAGACGGAGAAGCAGACACAACCGCAGACGGAAAAGCAGACCGAAACGGAGAACAACGGAACAGCGGTTTCCAAAACGATCCCGCTGACCGCGGCGAACGTACAGGTGAAGGATCTGACCTACACCGGATCGGCACAAAAAGGCATCAAAAAGGTGACACTCGGCGGGAAGGTACTTGCGGAGGGAACCGATTATACTGTCAAATACAGCAGCAATGTCAACGCCGGCACAGCTTCCTATACCATTACCGGGAAAGGAAGCTATACGGGAACCATCAAGGGAACGTTTACGATCCGGAAACGGAGTATGACATCCCTGAGTGTAACGGCAACGGATGAGGTCTATACCGGGAAAGCGGTCAAATCCACGGTCCGGGTTCTTTACGGAAAGACAAAGCTGAAGGCCGGTACACATTATACGCTGTCTTATTCCAAAAATGTAAAGGCCGGAAAAGCATCTGTCACGGTGACCGGAAAGGGAAATTATAAAGGAAAAACAACCGTTGCGTTTCGGATTCTTCCCAGAGACATTACCGATGCAAAGATCACCGGAATGCCGGAGCAGGTTACGTACACCGGGAAAAAGAGAAAGCCGGTTCCGAAACTGACGTTCAACGGAAAAACGCTCAAACGCGGCACGGATTATAAGCTGTCCTGGAGCAGCTGCAAGGCGGTCGGAAGGGCGAAACTGACCATTACCGGGATCGGGAATTACGGAGGTTCCAAAACCGTCAAATACCGGATTCTTCCGGCGACTCCGTCGAAGCCGACGGTGAAGGCAAATGGTCAGAATAAGGTAAAAATCCGCTGGAAAAAGGCGAAAGGTGCCGCCGGTTATCAGATCCAGGTGGCATCGGACGCAAAGTTTACAGACAGTAAGGCATATCGGATTAAATCTTCCGCTGCCGGTTCTCTCTCGGTGAAACGACCGGAGGGTGCAAAGCATGTTTATGTAAGAATCCGGGCATGGAAGAAATCGGGCGGAAAAACGTATTACAGTGCCTGGTCGAAAAAGGCGAAATACTGAGCTGCAAAAGCAGACGAGGAATGGAATACAATTGTTCCGTTCCTATAAACCGCTCCATAGAATAAAAAAGACGGGATATCAGAGCGTCGTTGATACGCTGATATCCCGTCTTTTTTTTTTTTTCTTTCCCTGAAGCAGGCTGTTCTCCCGCCTTTATTTCACAGCCTCCTTGCCCGAGGTTTGCTGTTATCCGATATAATATGCATTTACATAGCCGGATACGCCGAAGTCCGGAGAGTAAACCCATACATATGTCGCCGGTACACCGTTGATACCGGTGCCGGAAACCGTGTTGCCGGTGATCTGAACCAGCATGCCGTTCTTTGGGCCGGTATGAATGACTTCGTTCTCATAATTGAAGCTCGGAGCGGTGCGCAGTGCAAGGTATCCGCCCTGAAGGTTCTTTACGGTTCTCCAGCCATTGCCATAGTTAAAACCTGCAACTCCGCCTGCTGCGTTCTCAAGTTCCTGTTCAGTCATTTTTTTGATGTCTGTCATGATGTTTTCTCCTTTTTCCATCTTTCATTTATTTTCTGAACCTGCCGTCGAATTACCGGCGGCGTGTTGTTATTTTGTTTACATAGATATATACG
>CACXHD010000042.1 GCA_902767335.1 uncultured Lachnospiraceae bacterium | reverse complement strand
TGCCTGTTTTGAGGTAGAATTAAGCGTGTTAGATTTGTTCATTGCAAGTATAATTCTAACACAAAAGAAGGATCTTGGGTTTTGATAGCCCTCGATCCTTCTTTGTTTTTCAGGCTATGCTTTTTTCACAGCCCCTTTTTTCATTCAGCAGAGGAGGCTGCTCATTTTTTTCGAGGCAGCAATCCAGCCCCCGAAATACGCTTTCATGCGTCAATCCTCATCATCTTCAAGAGCGTATTCACTTTTCCCAAACAATGTCTTCATATAATCGCTTCTGGAGTAAAGTACTCTTGCAACCTCAATTGCGTCACCATGTATTCTGTAAAATGCCATATACTCCTTAAATGTCACAGAATACAGTCCCGTAAGCTCTCCCATATATGTCAGCGGACTTCCTGTCCTTGGGTATTTCTTTTTTTGTATCAGGGCATTACGCAGATCTTCCACATATTTATCCGCTGTATCAAAGCTTAGTGATGCCTCCCAAACCTCGTCCCACACACGATCGAGATCATCTGCAGCAATCGGAGAGTATATAAGATGGTAAACCATTTCATCCCTCCGCCTTCTGCTCCATAAGGATCATTTCCTTCTGTCTGCGTCTCTCGGAGAAATGCCTGTCCAGATCATCATCCGAAAGCCAGCCTTGTTCTTCTCCAGACTGTATACCCTTATTTATCTCGGTCAGAAGTCTTATCATCGCTCTTGCTTTTTCAAATTCCTCATCATCCTCAATGCTGTGGACACTGAACTGACCATGGCCATTCTTTGTCAAATATACAGGAGCGTTGGGTTTAACCTTTTCAAGCACTTTCCCATAATTTCTAAGTTCGGATACTGGCGCTATCGTCGGCATGTCTTTTCCTCCTCTCGCATAGCGAAACGCTGACTAATTCCCCACAGTCGGCACAGATAACGATGCAGCAAAGATTCCTTTGTCGTTTGCTGTAATTCTATTGTATTCAGATAAACGTGTCAACAAATTATTCGAAGGATTCTTCGAATGATGGTCAAGAGGCTGGCACCTTAAGAAGCCGCAGGCCTGGCTTCCCCATGTGTACGGCTCTGCAACACACATGTCCGATCCCGGGCGGAATTTATTCCGTCCCGGAGCGAACAGGTGTAAGCTGCAGCGTCCGAACACAGGGGAACCAGGCCTGCGGCTTCTTAAGGTGTCAGCCCCTTCACAACCTTAGGGGGGCCGTCATACGCAAGAACGTATCACCACTCCATCTTCTTCTCAAAATACGCTTTGAGATCTTCAATCTTCACGCGCTCCTGCTCCATGGTATCTCTGTCGCGGACAGTGACGGCATGGTCGGTCTCGGAGTCAAAGTCATAGGTCACGCAGAACGGTGTTCCGATCTCATCCTGTCTGCGGTAGCGTTTTCCGATATTTCCGCGGTCATCGTACTCGCAGTTCCAGTATCTGGAAAGTTCTTCAAAGACTTTTTCCGCGCCTTCGCCAAGTTTCTTGGAGAGCGGAAGCACGCCGACCTTCACCGGTGCCAGGGCCGGATGGAAATGCAGGACGGTACGGACGTCGCCGCCCTCCAGCTCCTCTTCATCGTACGCCGCGCAAAGGAAGGCCAGAACCACGCGGTCCGCGCCCAGCGACGGCTCGATGACGTAAGGTACGTATTTTTCCTTCTTCTCGTCATCAAAATAGCTCATATCCTGTCCGGATACATTCTGATGCTGTGTCAGGTCATAGTCCGTACGGTCGGCGATGCCCCACAGTTCGCCCCAGCCAAACGGGAACAGGAACTCGATGTCCGTGGTGCCTTTGCTGTAGAAGGCCAGCTCTGCCGGGTCATGGTCACGCAGGCGCATCTCTTCTTCCTTCATGCCCAAAGAAATCAGCCAGTCTCTGCAGAAGCCTCTCCAGTACTGGAACCATTCCAGGTCGGTTCCCGGCTCGCAGAAGAACTCCAGCTCCATCTGTTCGAACTCGCGAGTACGGAAGGTAAAGTTGCCAGGCGTGATCTCATTGCGGAAGGATTTGCCGATCTGCCCGATTCCAAAGGGGATCTTTTTGCGGGAGGTTCTCTGTACGTTTTTGAAGTTGACGAAGATGCCCTGCGCAGTCTCCGGGCGCAGATATACGGTATTCTTCGCGTCCTCGGTCACGCCCTGGAAGGTCTTGAACATCAGGTTGAACTGACGGATATCGGTGAAATTATGTTTGCCGCAGGTGGGGCAGGGAACCTGGTGTTCCTCAATGAAATTCTTCATCTCCTCCTGGGACATGGCATCCACCGGCTTGTCGAGGGTAATTCCGTTTTCAGCCGCAAAGTCCTCGATAATCTTGTCCGCGCGGAAACGCTCGTGGCACTCACGGCAGTCCATCAGCGGATCAGAAAAGCCTCCCAGATGTCCGGAGGCAACCCAGGTCTGCGGGTTCATCAGAATCGCGCAGTCCACGCCCACGTTGTATTTATTCTCTGTGATAAATTTTTTCCACCAGGCCTGCTTCACATTATTTTTCAGTTCTACGCCGAGATTGCCGTAATCCCAGGTATTCGCAAGTCCTCCGTAGATCTCTGAACCCGGGTAGACAAAGCCTCTTCCCTTCGCAAGCGCAACGATTTTCTCCATCGTCTTTTCCATATAATTCCTCCATCTGTCTCATTGCCGGGATACACGCGCCCCATCAGAACTCATACAGCACATACAGCAGCTGCGCATCTCCCTCGGTCATCTCGCTCGCTCCCGGAGTCACGATCCTCGCATCCTGTACAACGGCCGGAGCGCTGACATAGACGACGTCGCCGGGCACTTCCACCACATGCTCACGGTCACAGATCAGCACATTGTATTCCTTGTGGGAAACCGGCTCTTCGGAGGGATATCTGCGGCCGGACGCAGTTCCGTCCTTTCCGACCTTCAGAAATTCTGTGTCGAAGCGAAATCCTTCCATCTGTGCTCCAAGCATCGACCCATTGTAAAAAGGAACGGAATTGAATGCGGCGTAATCGCCGTCATCCCCGTAGGTCAGTACAATCCGGACATTTCGGCCCTCCGACGTATACTCCGTCAGCTGCAGAGAATCCGCGCCGTTTGTTCCGGCATATTCTGCCACTGACGAGCGGACCATCTTCTCCAGCTCGCTGCTGCTGTAATAGTCCTGATCGAGGCTGTCAATGATCGTCTCCGTGACAACTCCGTCTTTCGCAATCTGCAGAGCGGTCTGCTGCGGAACCCAGGGTTCCTTCTCCTGCTTTCCGCACGCACTCAGCAGAAGCATCGCAGCTACGACCGGCACAGCCGTCCTGCCTGACTTCATTCCTGATCTCCTTTATGTGAAACGGTTCCAAAAGCGTCTTTTGCTATTATAGCGAGTTCGTCTGGGGATGTAAAGTGGCCTTTGGTTCCAGAAGCGCAATCATCTCCAGCGACTTCATGGGCCGGTCCAGTATGCGGCCCCGGACGCGGTCCTGCAGCCGCGCCAGCTCCTCCAGCACCTGGTCGGTCACCGTGAAGGTAAACAATTTCTTCAGCGGTGCATGAATCACAAAATACAGGGCGTAGGCTGCCGCTTCCGACAGGGACGGGTCCCCGGTCAGATCCTGGGGATATTCCCCGTTGATCACCATCAGCCGGATCTCATACACATAGCGGACCAGCCGGTTGTCCAGATGCGCATTTTCCAGCGCCCGCAGGCTGAGGTACAGCAGGTTCAGCATTCCCGCCGCGTCCAGATTTTCCCGCCCGTAATACTCCGCCAGCTCCAGCAGATACATTCCGTAGCAGGACGCCTCCAGATCCTCCCTCAGCGAAGCAAAGTACATATCGACAGCGGCCGCTGTCATCGTATAGGCGCTGCGCCCCTCGTAAAGCGTAAAGCGTCCGAAGCAGAACGGCAGGATGCTTCCGAGCATGGTGCTTCCCGGCCGTCTCGCGCCCCGCGCGAACGCAGTAATCTTTCCGCGTTCCCTGGTGAGCAGCACGACCCTCCGGTCGTATTCCCCGGAAGGCACGCTTCGAAGGACGATGCCGGTGAGAATTACCGGTTCACTCATGTGAGTTCCTTCCTGTCATATCCGAAATTCCGGATCATAAAATCACTGTCTCTCCAGTCTTTCTTTACCTTCACCCAGAGCTTCAGGCAGACCTTCATTTCCAGCATGTCCTCGATCTCATGCCGCGCCTGGCTCCCGATTTTCCGCAGCATGGTTCCCCCTTTGCCGATGATAATGCCCTTGTGGGAATCCTTCTCACAGATGATCGTCGCGTCGATATCCATCATGGATCCGTCCGGGCGCTCCTGCATCCGGTCAATCGCGACCGCGATCCCGTGGGGGATCTCCTCGTCCAGACAGCGCAGCGCCTTCTCCCGGATCATCTCCGCGCAGATCTGGCGCTGGGGCTGATCCGTCACCGTATCGTCATCATAATATTTCGGCCCATAGGGAAGCAGCTTCAGAATCGCATCGATCACTGTATCCATGTTCCTGCTCCGCAGCGCGCTGACCGGGATCATGTCCGCAAAATCATGCAATTCCCGGAACGCCTTGAGATATTCCGGGATCATCGGTTTTTCGATCAGGTCAATCTTATTCATGACCAGGATGACCGGCGTCCGGACATTGGACAGAATCTGCGCGATTCTCCGGTCTCCCGCCCCGATATAGTCGGATGCCTCGACCAGCCAGAGAATGACGTCCACCTGGCCCAGCGTCCCCTCCGCCGCGTCGGACATGTATTCCTGCAGTTTATTTCTCGCCTGCAGCATCCCCGGCGTATCCACGAAAACGATCTGTCCCCGCTCGCAGGTATACACCGTCTGAATCCGGTTCCGCGTCGTCTGCGGCTTGCTGGAGGTAATCGCAATTTTCTGTCCGATCAGATGGTTCATCAGGGTGGATTTCCCCACATTCGGCCTGCCGATGATCGTCACAAACCCGGATTTAAACTTCTGCCGTCCACTCATCCTTTTTTCTCCTGTCACTCCTGCCGCTGTTCTCCCGGCCTCTTCCACCGCTGGAATCCCGGCCTCATCTGCCTCTTCCGCCGCCGGAAGCTCAGCCTCGTCCACCGATCCCGCCGCCGGAACCCCGTCAACATCCGCCGATCCCGCCGCCGGATCCCCGGTCACATCCGCCGATCCCGCCGCCGGATCCCCGTCAACATTCGCCGCTTCCGCCGCCGGAACCTCTGTCACATCCGCCGATCCCGCCGCCGGATCCCCGTCAACATTCGCCGTTTCCGCCGCCGTAATCCCGGCCTCGTCCGTCGCTCCCGCCGTCGAAATACCGACCTCATCTCTTCCCGAAGTATCTGCTGCTTCTGTGAAATCTCTCACTGCAGCATCTCCGTCCGGTCAAACATCTCCTCTGCCTCCCGAATCTTGTCTTCCCCGCCGAGGACACACAGATGGCCCTGGGAAAGCGCTGCCCGCAGCGGCGCCGCCAGCGCGCGGATATCCTCCACGGTCACGCCAAGCACCTCGTCCCGCGATCTCTGGATCTCTTCCTCTGTGATATTCTCAATGTAGGACGAGAACGATCTGCTGCCCATGGCCCGGGGCGACAGCGGGATATCCATATCGCTCATGGTGCCGATCACATACTTCGTCATGTCCCGTTCATCCACGGAAAAGCTCTCCAGCCAGGCCGGAATCCCTTCATACACCTCGCTTGTCCGCTTAAGGTGCGGATCCCGGTAGGAAGCAAACACAACATCCCCGCTGCGGGAGAAGCTGCCGCTGCAGCCATAGGCGCCGCCGACAACCCGCACCTGGTTCCACAGATATTCATAGCTCATGATGGTCCGCAGGACCCGCATGGCTCCCGTATAGGTGTACCCTTCTTTTCTGTAATTGCCGCTGCGCGCAACATACTGGATCTTCGCTGCGGTCTTGAAGCCCTCGCTGCATTTTTCGAGCTCCGGTACCGGATAGAACGCAAGAAGCTTGTCGGTTTTTTCTGACGCCGTCTGCAGATCCTCCGCAGCCGCTTTATCTGGCGCCGCCTGAAGATCCTCCGCAGCCGCTTTATCTGACGTCGCCTGAAGATCCTCCGCAGCCGCTTTATCTGACGTCGCCTGAAGATCCTCCGCAGCCGCTTTATCTGACGCCGTCTGCAGATCCTCCGCAGCCGTTGCGCAGATCCCGAGTTTCCGGTTCAGGTCTTCATACAGGCAGGTAATCTCTCCGAGCTGCTCCCGGCTGCCGGTATAGGAAAGAACCGAAGCGCCGCCGCCAAGCAGTGCAGAAAGGACCGAAGTCAGCTTTTCCTTCAGAAGCTCTTTTCTGCCCTCAAAATCCCCTGCGATTTCCTGCAGTTTCCGATAGAAGGCGATGCCGCCGATCTGATCGTTGAACCAGGCAAACCCGGAAAAATGGGACATGCTCCGGGTCGCTGCCGTAGCATTGCCGGCTTCCTGCAGGGACGTTCCGACTCTGGATTTCATCTTCCCGATCAGATCCTTCAGCCGTTTTTCGCCTGCAAGGTCCGAGGTCAGCAGAATCTCCTGAATCATGTCGAAACAGAAGGGCAGTTCGTCCGTCAGGCTACGAATCTGGAAGCCGAAACCGGCCTTGATCTCCTGCCGTCCGTCTCCCATGGGATAAACGCTGATCCCCGCAGCGATGCCGCCGGTCCGGCAGCCGATCTCATCCGCGAGGCTGGCATAACTGTAGTGCTCCGTATCCACATACCCCAGCACGCCGCGGAGAATCCCGAGGTACGGCAGATCTTCCGCCGGAACCTTTGATGCATCCAGCAGGAAATTGATATAGGCAATCCCATTGGTCTCATATTCATGATGCATCAGGATCCCGCCGTCCACAGCTGCCGCCTGGTTTTTCAGCGGCTGACTCGTTTTTTTCATGTCCTCCCGCGTCAGCAGCGGAATCGCTTCCAGTTCCTCCTTTGTGGAGGGCGTCTCCTGGAACGCCCGCAGCGCCTGGGTTTTGCGAATCATCTCTTCGATCTCTTCCGGCGTCATCTCCACTTTCATCTTCGCCAGCTGATCGGCCAGTTTCTTTTCGGTCTTCGCGGTAAGGCCGCGTTCCGGCAGCAGTACGATGAGCGCACTGTGGGAATTGTCCAGCAGCCAGGTACGGATCAGATCCGTAAAGTAGTCCGTCCCGATCTGCTTTTTCAGGAACGCAAATTCCTCCAGAGACCGCAGCGCCGCAAAGGGCATGTCCTCATCATACAGCCAGGTGTCAAAAAGATTAATTCCATAGAGAAGTCCCTTGGGATAGTTCCCGTAATCGCCCTCACGGAAACGGAATTCCATCAGATTGATTGCCGCCTGCAGGCTCCGCTCTTCCAGTCCCTCGCTGCAGATCTTCTCCAGCGCGCTGCGGACCACATCCAGAAAACGCTCCCTGTCTTCGGCATTGGCCCCTTTTGCAATCACGGAAAATACCGGCTGCATCGTCCCGCTGTCGTAGGAGCCCTGAATATCCGTTCCAATCCCGGCTTCCAGCAATGCCTCCTTCAGCGGCGCCCCCGGAGATTCCAGCAATACATATTCCAGGATGGAGAAGGCAGTGGCAAGCACCGTATCCGTGCTCCGGCCGATCACCGCCGAATAGGACAGATAGGTATTGTCCTCGAGAGACTCCTCCGAGGAAATGGAATACGGTTTCTCCAGCACAAGCATCTGGTCAAAGGGTTTCTGCAGGTTGATCGATGAATCGACCGGATGCACCTCAAACCGGCTCAGATATTCCCGGTCGATCCAGTCCAGCTGGGCGGCGAAATCCATCTTGCCGTACAGATACAGATAGCTGTTGGACGGATGATAGAATCTGCGGTGAAAGTCCAGAAACGCTTCATAGGTCAGATCCGGAATATTCTGCGGATCCCCGCCTGATTCGAAATGATACGTATTGTCCGGAAACAGCGCATTCAGAATCTCCCGTTCGAGGACATCGTCGGGCGATGAGAACGCCCCCTTCATCTCATTGTAAACCACACCGTTGATTGTGATCGGATCCTCCGGATTTTCCAGCTGGTAACTCCATCCCTCCTGCCGGAAGATCTCTTCCTTCCGGTAAATGTTCGGGAAAAAGACCGCATCCAGATAGACATGTATGAGATTGACGAAATCCACGTCATTGCAGCTGGCCACCGGATACATGGTCTTGTCCGGGTAGGTCATGGCATTTAAAAACGTATTCATGGAACCCTTGGCCAGTTCGACAAACGGATCCTTGGACGGATATTTTTCGCTTCCGCACAGAACCGAATGTTCCATAATATGAGCTACGCCGGTACTGTCTGTCGGCGTCGTCCGGAACGCAATGTTGAACACCTTGTTTTCGTCTTCGTTCTCCAGCAGAAGAATCCTGGCCCCGCTTTTTTTATGGCGCAGCTGGTATCCGTTCGACTTGATATCCGGAATCTCCTCCTGCCGGACCAGCTCATATGCCGGAAACGCATTCATATCGATCATCTTCATACGACTCTACTCCTCACAACTTCTACATTAAAAGCACTGTCCATTATCATAAATCGTTCCGGCGATTTAGGCAAGCGATTACGGGGGGCGGGCAATGAAAAGTTTGTTGCTGCAACTGGCGAAAACGGAGGTCCTCATGCCCCTTATGTTTCATCAGGAGACCCGACCCCCTCCGCCGGGCGAACGGTTAACTCCGACGAAAGAGCCCGAGGTATTCGCGCATAGACGGCACGCTCTTACCTCGGGCCCGTAGTCTTCGTAAACCGTGGATCCCGTCTGCGTTCCTGTCGGAATTGTCTGCTGATGAAACATAAGGGGCATGAGGGCTGTGAATCGCAGTCGGTCACTCTGAGGAGACGCAGAACCGTCCCCTGTCTCCCTGAGGAGACGCAGATCCGTCCCCTGTCTCCTTCCGTCCCCTGTCCCCAATGTCAGACTCTTAAACAGGTTCATTTTTCCATCTGTCTGAGAATGTTCGTTTTTTCATGCGCCGGCCCGCGAAAATCAGAATCACGCCGCCGGTCAGTACGAGGGCGAAGATCATCACGGCGCACTGCAGGAAAAATGTGTCGGGCAGGATCAGGATCACGGGATCGGTCGCCGGATCAAAGAGCCAGTAGTCGTTGTTGAACACGAGCTGATGAAATGTCACGAAAAAGCGGTCCCATCCGACCAGTGCCAGAATGCCCAGCACAAAGGGCAGGACCACGGCAGTCCATCCGGCCGGGGCCAGCCATGGTTTTGGACGCCCGCGGAAATGGAACAGGATCAGCGCGAACGCTGCGGCGGTCAGAACGAACAGAATCTGCAGTCCGTCGAAAATCCGTTTCACCTCGCGGAAATGGATCGCGCCCTCCTCGGACATGGGCAGGTCAGGATATTCCAGTTCTCCGCGGTGCCACACCATATTGTAGTCGATCAGGGCATCGTAATTCTCCCGGATCTGTTCACCGGTCAGCCCGGAGATCTGTTCCAGATGCATCGGCCCGATATCCGCGTAGTACAGCGGCCGGAAGCATACCGTCAGCGTCACGGCCCCGCTGATCAGAAATAGTACCGTAATGAGAATGCAGAAAATATTCCCGGCTGCGCCGGATCTTTTCCGTTGTTTTCTGTGTTTCCTGTCACTCAATTTGATTACCTCAATTTTCTTCAAAGAAAGAAGGAGACAGGGGAGAAGGAGACAGGGGACGGTTCTGGGAGACAGGGGACGGTTCTGTGTCTCCTTTTGCGCTCCAAAAGGAGACACAGAACCGTCCCCTGTCTCCCAGAACCGTCCCCTGTCTCCTTCTCCCCTGTCTCCTTCTCCCCTGTCTCCCCTCATTTCCTGCAACTTCATCGAAAAAACGGGGACAGCCGGCTGCCCGGCCATCCCCGCTTTCCTTATCAGATCCGCCGACAGATCAGCGGTTCCGTTTCTTATTCCTCTGCGCCGTAAAGCGTGATCAGCTTGTTCAGGTAGGTGTATCTCTCTGCATTGTACTGTGCATTCTTCGCAAACAGCTTCGCAGCTCTCTCCGGATTTGCACGCTTCAGGGAGTTGTAACGTACCTCGCCGTCCAGGAATTCCATAAGGTCTCCGGTCGGAGCCTTGGAATCCAGCGTGAATGCGCCCTTGCCCTCTTCCTTGAGCGCCGGGTTGAAGCGGAACAGATGCCAGTAACCAGCCTCAACAGCCAGCTGCTCTTCGGTCTGTGCCTTGGACATACCCTTCTTGATACCATGGTTGATGCACGGAGCATAAGCGATGACCAGAGACGGTCCCGGATATGCCTCAGCCTCAGCCAGTGCCTTCACGGTCTGGTTGAAGTCAGCACCCATGGCGATCTGCGCTACATAGATGTAACCATAGCTCATAGCGATGGACGCAAGGTCTTTCTTCTTGACTTCCTTACCGGCTGCCGCAAACTGAGCAACTGCGCCGGGCTGTGTAGC
>CACXHD010000041.1 GCA_902767335.1 uncultured Lachnospiraceae bacterium | reverse complement strand
AGGTGGAAAGTGCATTCACCACGGAGGAACCGACGCCATGAAGACCGCCGCTGGTTTTGTAAGAAGCGTTGTCAAATTTTCCGCCCGCGTGCAGTGTAGTAAACACCACACGCTCCGCTGAGATTCCTTTCGCATGCATTCCGACCGGAATACCCCGGCCGTTATCTTCTATGGTGGCAGATCCGTCCTTCTCCAGCGTCACATCGATCTGGGAGCAGTATCCGGCCAGATGCTCATCCACCGAGTTGTCAACAATTTCAAAAATCAGGTGATTCAGTCCCTTCCGGGAAGTGCTTCCGATATACATTCCCGGCCGTTTGCGGACGGCTTCCAGCCCTTCCAGAACGGTTATGCTGCTGGCATCGTAAGTATTGTTTTTCGTCATGTGTCCTCAGTATTTTTCCGCTATTTCACCGCGTTTTTTATAAATGGAATTTGCGTGTACGACTTCCCGGACCGAAGAAAGCGGATAGATATTCGTATGGGGGCCGACCACGGTTCCCGGATTCAGAACGCTTCCGCATCCGACTTCCACACAGTCGCCCAGCATCGCACCGAATTTCTTCAGTCCGGTCTCGCAGCGAAGGCTTCCGTCTTTGACAACGACAAGGGTTTTGTCCGATTTTACATTGGAAGTAATGGAACCGGCGCCCATATGCGCCTTGAAACCGAGAATCGAATCTCCGACATAATTGTAATGCGGCACCTGAACCTTATTAAACAGGATGACATTCTTCAGTTCCGTCGAATTGCCGACAACGGCACCCTTCCCGACGATTGCATTGCCGCGGATAAAGGCGCAGTGGCGAATCTCGGCGTCCTCGTCGATGATCGCCGGACCGTTGATGTAAGCCGTCGGCGCAACCTTCGCGCTCTTTGCAATCCAGACGTTTTCGCCGCGTTTCTCAAACCGCTCCGGGTCCAGTCCGGCGCCGATTTTCAGGATTGCGTCCGAGATTTTGGGAAGTACTTCCCATGGATAGGTCACACCCTCAAATACTTCGGCTGCGATCGTTTCACTCAGAGTATACAGGCTGCTGACAGTACAATTTTCCATTCTGATTTCTTCCATAATACTTCTTTCACTCCTTTAGATCAGAATCCGTTTTCCTGCTTTGTTTCCCTTTTCCCGTGCTGTAAAACGGTTTCAGCGCGGCAGCGCGGGAAGAGAGCGAACCCTGATTGCGCAGGCGCAGGACATAATCCGTCCGACGGATGATGAAATCCCTCAGCTTGACCATATATTCGTCGGACGTGAGGGTTCCTTCCGCAACGTACGTAAGTCCTTTCTCCCAGCTGGCCGTCAGATCCGGATTGAGCAGCGGCCGGATGGAGCTGTCAACGACATCGTAGATCAGTTCTCCCATCAGAGTCGGTGTCAGGATCTGCGTCTTTTTGTTCAGGGCAATATACTTATTTGTTACCAGTTTCTTCAGGATCTCGGCGCGGGTCGCGCTCGTGCCGATCCCGCTGCCGCGGATCTGTGCCCGCAGCTCCTCGTCCTCAATGAGCTGTCCGGCATTTTCCATGGCCAGTACCATCGTGCCGGAATTATAATGCTTCGGCGGGCTTGTCTTCCCTTCCCGGATCGAAAAGCCGCTGCACAGAATCCGGCTTCCGCTGCGCAGCGTCGACAGTTTCTCCAGCATCAGCCTCGCGGTCTCCGGGTCATTCAGATCCGGTCCGGAACGGGGATCGGCGCTCTCTCCTTCTTCCTTTCGCCCGCCTTTTTCACGGTCCGGCATGACAGACAGATAGCCGGGCTCCTCCAGAATCTTCAGAGAGGCAAAGAAGGACTCTCCCTGCATGACAGCGGTGAGGCTGATCTTGCGGTATTGCGCCGGCGGATAAAAAATCCGCAGAAACCGGCGGACGATCGTCATATAGACGCCGTAAGCCGTTTTAGACAGAGAGGAAAGCGCACCCAGACCGGCGCCGGTCGGAATCAGCGCATAGTGATCCGTAATCTGTTTGTCATTGGTATATCGGGTTTTCCCGATCCCATGGTACATTCCCTCATCCAGTATCTGTTTTGCGACGGGCCCGGCCGCTGGATGGCGGAGCAGGCCCTTCAGATTGCGGTCAATCTCCTTCGCCACCGCAGAGGAGAGAACCCGGGCATCCGTTCTCGGATAGGTGATCAGCTTTTTCTCATAGAGCTCCTGGGCAATATTGAGCGTCTGGTCCGGACTGATATGAAACATCCTTGAGGCGTCATTCTGAAGCTCCGCAAGATTGTAAAGCAGCGGCGGATATTTCTTTTCTTTCTTTTTCTCCGCTTTGGCGACGGTCATCTCCCAGGGGCCTTCCCCCTCCTGCAGCGCATCGACAAATGACTGTGCATCTTCTCTTAGGCGAAATCCATTCTCCTTATAAAGAACCGGTGACCCGAAGTATCTGGATCCTTCCGCCGCTCTCCACTCTGCGTCCAGGGTCAGAGAAGGATCCTGACGGTCCGGCGTCAGCGAGGCGATGACCCGGTAAAACGGCGTTTTCTCAAAGGAGCGGATCTCCCGTTCTCTCCGGACAATCATGCCCAGGACACAGGTCATCACCCTTCCCACCGAGATCACGCACCGGGATTCCCCGAGGCAGTCGGACAGGGCGTCCCCGTACCGCAGCGTCAAAAGCCGGGAAAAATTGATGCCCATCAGGTAGTCTTCCTTCGCCCGCAGGTAGGCAGACGCAGAAAGATTGTCATAAGCGCTCAAATCCTTCGCTTCCCGGATGCCCCGGAGGATCTCCTCCTCCGTCTGCGAATCAATCCAGACCCGTTTCTGGGCCTTTCCCTTTACGCCGGCCATTGCAGCCACCAGACGGTAGATATATTCTCCCTCCCGCCCGGAGTCCGTGCAGACATAGATCGTGTCCACATCTTTCCGGTTCAGCAGCCCGGAGACAATCTGGAACTGCTTTTTGACCGCCGGGATCACCTCATAGAGAAACTGGTCCGGAAGAAAGGGAAGGGTTTCCAGCCGCCAGCGTTTCAGCGCGGGATCATATTTGTCGGGATAGCTCATGCTGACCAGATGCCCGACACACCAGGTCACGACCGCATCGGAAGATTCCTGATATCCGTCATGCCTGGTCATCGGAGATTTCAGCGCTTTGGCGAATTCCATCGCAACGCTGGGTTTCTCCGCAATATATAATGATTTTCCCATTCTCTTAATTATTTATGCGGAAGGTAGCCGAGATGCGCCAGTGTCTCCGCGCAGAGAACAGCCCCTCCGGCAGCACCGCGCAGTGTGTTGTGCGCCAGGCCGATGAACTTCCAGTCGTAGATGGTATCCTGGCGAAGCCGTCCGACGGAAACGCCCATGCCGTGTTCAAAATCAACGTCCAGCGCGACCTGCGGACGGTTGTCCTCTTCGAGGTACTGAATGAACTGCTTCGGAGCGCTCGGAAGGTTTGCCTCCTGGGGAAGTCCACGGAAAGAGCGGATGGCTTCGATCAGCTCTTCCTTCGAAGCCTTCTGACGCAGTTTGACAAACACAGCCGCCGTATGACCGTTCAAAACCGGTACCCGTACGCACTGGCAGGTGATCACCGGTTCCGATGCCGGAACTATCACGCCGTTTTCAATTCTGCCCCAGATACGCAGCGGTTCTTTTTCGCTTTTCTCCTCTTCTCCGCCGATGTACGGAATGATATTGCCGACCATCTCCGGCCATTCGCGGAAGGTTTTTCCAGCGCCGGAAATTGCCTGATAGGTTGTCGCCACAACTTCGTAGGGTTCAAAATCTTTCCAGGCCGTCAGAACCGGCGCATAGGCCTGGATCGAACAGTTCGGTTTTACGGCAATGAATCCGTTTTTCGTCCCCAGTCGTTTTTTCTGGAATTCGATGACTTCAAAGTGCTCCGGATTGATCTCCGGAACCACCATCGGAACATCCGGCGTCCACCGGTGCGCACTGTTGTTGGAGACTACCGGCGTCTCTGTCTTCGCGTAAGCTTCCTCAATGGCACGGATTTCTTCCTTGGTCATGTCGACGGCCGAGAACACAAAATCCACGTCCGCGGAGACATCTTCCACCCTGGTCACATCCAGGACCTTCATGTCCGCGACATTCCCGGGCATCGGGGTATCCATTTTCCATCTGGATCCGGCTGCCTCCTGATAGGTCTTCCCTGCACTGCGGGGACTGGCTGCCAGCGATGCGATCTCAAACCACGGATGATCCGCCAGCAGCGTCACAAAACGCTGTCCTACCATACCGGTTGCGCCAAGTATACCGACTTTCCATTTCTTTTCCATTTCTTCTCATTCCTCCATACGGCGCATACGCCAACTGTTTTATTCCTTACCATCCGGATCCCCGCCAGGCACGGGCAGGCTGTTCGCTTCTTCCTGGAGACGCAGCATGACCCGGATTGCCTGCGGGCCGGGAGCTCCGGCGGTATTGCGTTTCCCGACGCAGGTCTCCATCGAGATCGCTTCATAAATATCTTCCGCGAACACGGAGCTTTCCGCCTGATAGTCCTTCAGCGGGAGCTCATCCAGAGAGATCGAACGGTCAATGCAGGTCAGCACCAGCCGGCCGACAATTCCGTGGGCATCACGGAAGGGGACACCCTTTTTGACCAGATAGTCCGCCGCATCCGTGGCGTTGGTAAAGCCTCTCTGCGCGGACCGTCTCATCACATCCCTGCGGAACGTTGTTGCCGCAAGCATTCCGTCGAACAGCCGCAGGCAGTCTTTGACCGTATCCACTGCGTCAAACGCACATTCCTTATCCTCCTGCATATCCTTATTATATGCCAGGGGAAGTGCCTTCATGGTCGTAAGCAGCTGCATCAGCGCTCCATAGACTCTGCCGGTCTTTCCCCGCACGAGTTCGGCGATATCCGGATTTTTCTTCTGGGGCATAATGCTGCTTCCGGTGCTGTAGGCATCGTCCAGCTCAATAAAGCGGTACTCATTGGAATTCCAGAGAATCATCTCCTCGCAGAACCTGGACAGATGCATCATGATCACGGAAAATGCGCTTAAAATCTCGATCAGGTAATCCCGGTCCGAGACCGAATCCATACTGTTGCGGGTCACTTCATCAAATCCCAGCAGTCTTGCACAAAAGGACCGGTCCAGCGGATAGGTCGTGCCGGCCAGAGCACCGGCGCCGAGCGGGCACGTATTCATTCTGCGGTGGATGTCATGCAGCCGGCCGCGGTCCCGAAGGAACATCTCCGTATAGGCACCAAGATGATGCGCAAGCGTCACCGGCTGGGCTTTCTGCAGATGAGTAAAGCCCGGCATGACCGTATCCGTGTTTTCGCGGCAGATTGTGAGAATCGTCCCGATCAGATGCTGCAGCAGCGCATCGACGGCTTCGACTTCATCGCGCATATAAAGCTTCATGTCCAGGGCAACCTGGT
>CACXHD010000040.1 GCA_902767335.1 uncultured Lachnospiraceae bacterium | reverse complement strand
TTCAGCGTTCTTCCTGCCTGTTTTGCTTCCTCATGTCCTTTTTCACTCAGATCAACATCCATCCAGCCTGTGAACAGATTGAGTTTATTCCATTCACTCTCACCATGTCTGACAAGAACCAGCTTTTTCATACCATCTTTCCTTTCTGTCCTGAATTCTCATGTACAACCGTCATCGTACATGAACTTAAATATGATGGAAGCACTGATGAAATCACTGCTTCCTGTTTCCCTGTACTGCGATGTCTCAGGGACATCGGACTTGATGAAACGATATCATATTTCATCCAAACGGTCAACGTGATATCCGTCCGTAATCGTGGATAAGTTGATGAAATGTGGATAAAAAAGAGGATAATTTTCCCGACGGCTTTCGATTTATCCACATTTTATCAACCATTTGTGGATAAGATGTCGAAAAATAAGGGACTTATCAACGTTTCACCGACCATTCCAGATTGAATTCAAACCTGTTTTAGAGTATAATATAGTCTAGGATTTTGTCGAATCGAGGTTATTTTTATTTCTATGAATATCATTGAAGAAAAATGGGACAGTATCCTCTATACCGTAAAAGAGGAACATGATGTCTCTGAAATATCATTCAAAACATGGCTGAAGCCTCTGACAATCGCCAATATTGATGAGGAAAAACAGGTCGTCACTCTGATGGTTCCGTCCAAGCAGATCGGCGTGGACTACATAAATCGAAAATTCATGTTCCCGATCAAGGTGGCCATTGCGGAAATCACCGGTATCGAATACAACATTGAATTCATTCTGCCCGGACAGACAACGGCCGCCGCAGTCAGAGAACAGACCAGTGTCCTGACCCCGGTCATGGAACGTGCCAATCTGAATCCGAAATACACGTTTGACACCTTTGTCGTAGGTTCCAACAACAAATTTGCACATGCTGCCTCTCTTGCCGTAGCGGAATCTCCCGGCAAGGTCTATAATCCTCTTTTTATTTACGGCGGGGCCGGGCTGGGCAAAACGCACCTGATGCATTCCATTGCTCATTTCATTCTGGAAAAGGATCCGGAAAAAAACGTTCTCTACGTAACCAGCGAAACATTTACCAATGAGCTGATCGATGCCATCCGGAACGGAAACAATAATAATTCCAAGATTTCTTCTTTCAGGGAAAAATACCGGAGCGTGGATGTTCTCCTGATCGATGATATTCAGTTTATTTCCGGCAAAGAGGCGACACAGGAAGAATTTTTCCACACATTCAATGATCTTCACGGAAACAACCGGCAGATTATCATTTCCAGCGATAAACCGCCCAAGGAGATCGAAACCCTAGAGGCAAGGCTCAGTTCAAGATTTGAATGGGGCATCCTCGCGGATATCTCTGTTCCGGATTTTGAGACACGTATGGCGATCCTTCGGAAAAAGGAAGAATCCGACGGATATGATATTGACGACAAAGTCATCCAGTATATCGCCACAAATATAAAATCGAATATTCGTGAACTGGAGGGAGCTCTGAACAAGCTGATCGCCTACAGCCGTCTTGACAAGACGCCCATCACGGTGGAACTGGCGGAAAAGGCGATCCGGGATATTATTGCTCCGGACCAGAACCGTGAGATTACGCCGCAGCTGATTGTGAACACTGTCGCGGATCATTTCAATGTGACGCCGGCGGATATTGCAAGCAGCAAGCGCAACAGTGAAATAGTCATTCCAAGGCAGATCATCATGTATCTGTGCAGGGAAATGATCGATCTTCCTTATAAGACGATCGGCACCTATGTCGGAAAGAAGGATCATTCCACGATCATCCACGGATGCAACCGGATTGAAACAGAAATGCAGCAGTCCGAGACACTGCGCAATACGGTGGATATTATCAAAAAGAAAATCAATCCGAATCTGTAACCGGTCTTTGCGCCGCTGTTTTCGGATGTGGAAAACTTTTCTTTTATCCTCCTTCCAAACGACCGGATTTCAACGTTTTTTCCAACCGGAAAATCCAGTATTTAAAAGGAAAAACAGGGCTTTCCACAAATCGACAGCAGTTATTAAGAATACGACTGTTTTTTTATTCTATATATATGTATCCCGCTTCCGCCCGGACGGGATTTCTTAAGAGGTTATCATCAATGATTATTAAATGCAGCAAGGCGGAACTGATCCGCGGCATCAATATTGTATCCAAGGCCGTTCCTGTGAGGACCACGCTGTCCATCCAGGAATGTATCCTGATCGATGCTTCCTCCGATATCATTTCGCTCACGGCAAATGATATGGAGATGGGAATCGAGACCATCATTTCCGGAGAAATAAAAGAAAAGGGAACGATCGCAGTAAATGCGAAAATGTTTTTTGATATTGTCCGCAAACTTCCGGAGAGTGATGTGCTGATCCATGCGGATGACGCACAAAATGTTGCAATCACCTGTGAAAAAGCCAGATTCCGCATTCTCGCCAGAGAATGGGAAGAGTTTTCCAGAATTCCGGTCGTCGAGATGGACAGCCCGATGGAGATCTCGGCATTTACGCTCAGAGAAATGATCCGGCAGACGATTTTTTCCATCTCGGCCAATGATTCCAATAAAATCATGACCGGTGAACTGTTTGAAATCCGGGACGGATCTCTGCAGATGGTCTCTCTGGACGGACACAGGATCTCGCTGCGGCGGATCCGTCTGAAGAATCCTTATCCGGACTGCCGGGTGATCATTCCTGGAAAGACATTGAATGAGATTTCCAAGATTCTGACCGGAGACACGGAGTGCATGGTTGCCATCTGCATTTCAGACAATCACATTCTGTTTTCCTTTGACACGACGATGGTTGTTTCCAGGCTGATCGAAGGAAACTATTACCAGATCGATCAGATGATCACGAAGAATTATGAGACCAGGGTGACGATCAACCGCAGGGAACTGATGGACTGCATTGACCGTTCGATTCTTCTGGTGAGGGAAGAGGACCGGAAACCGATCATACTTCAGACCGGAGATGACGTGCTCCATCTCCAGATCAATACGTCTCTCGGTTCGATGAATGAGACAATCGACATCGAAACGGAAGGAAGAGAAATCATGATTGGTTTTAATCCGAAATATATGCTGGATGCGCTGCGCGCGATCGATGATGAGACGATCAGCATGTATTTCATGAACAGCAAAGCCCCCTGTTTTATCCGGGATGAGCAGGATACATACGTGTATCTGATTCTGCCGGTGAATTTTGTGGTTTAAAGGAGTGCGTCTGAAGGATCAGCGCCTTTTAAGGTAGATTTTATGGAAATTATCAGACTCAGAGAGGAATATATTAAACTCGGACAGGCATTGAAAGCCGCCGGTCTGTGCGAAAAAGGATCCGATGCGAAGGAAGTCATCACGGACGGCCTTGTGAAGGTCAATGGGGAGACGGAACTTCGCAGAGGAAGAAAGCTGTATGATGGGGATGTGGTTACCCTGGACGGAGAGGAGATCCGCATCGAAAAATGAAGATTGACTCGCTTCATCTTGAAAATTTCAGAAACTATGAGCGGCTGGAACTGGATCTGGATCCCGGAACAAATGTGTTTTACGGGAAAAATGCCCAGGGGAAAACCAATATTCTGGAGTCCGTCTGTCTGTGCGGGACGACGAAATCCCATCGTCAGGCCAGAGACAGGGATATGATCCGTTTCGGCGAAGAAGAAGCGCATATCCGGATGATGATTACAAAGGGAGAGATTCCGTACCGGATCGATATGCATCTGAAAAAGAGCAGGGCAAAAGGAATTGCCATCAATGCGTCTCCGATCCGGAAGGCCGGTGATCTGATCGGTTTGTGCAGCTTTGTTTTTTTCTCTCCGGAAGATCTGCAGATGATCAAAAACGGACCCGCTGAGCGGAGACGATTTCTGGATATGCAGCTGTGTCAGATGAGCCGTTCCTATGTACAGAATCTGAGCGGGTACAACCGGGTCCTGATGCAGAGGGGAAAACTGCTTCGAGACCTTCCGTTTCATCCGGAATATCTTCATACGCTGGATATCTGGGATGAACAGCTGGTCAGCTACGGGATCCGCGTGATCCGGGAGAGAGCCGGTTTTATAAAAGATCTGGATGAGAGAGTCGGTTCGATTCATGAGGATCTCACCGGCGGCGAAGAGCATCTTGCGATTTCCTATGAAGCAAACACCGATGAAGGGCGTTTCCTTTCGGAACTTCGTGAAAACCGGGAAAAAGATCTAAAGATGAAAATGACTTCCTGTGGTCCGCACAGGGATGACCTGAGCTTTAAAACCCAGAAGATTGACATACGGAGGTTCGGATCCCAGGGACAGCAGAGAACGACGGCGCTTTCGCTGAAACTTGCGGAAATCGAACTGGTAAAACAGAAAATGGGAGATTATCCGGTGCTTTTGCTGGACGATGTGCTTTCCGAACTGGACAGTGACCGGCAGAAATATCTGCTGGAAAAGATCAGTCGGGTTCAGACACTGGTGACATGCACAGGAATGGATGATTTCAGAGACAACCGTTTCAGGATTGACCGGATGTTTTCGGTGGAAGACGGAACGGTTCATATAATTTCATCAGATACAACGAAAGCAGAGTAATCGAACGATCTGATGTATTCGGAGGAAAAGATGGCTGTAAATACCGGAATGACACAATTTGATGAAACGTATGATGCAGATCAGATTCAGATTCTGGAAGGTCTGGAGGCAGTCCGCAAGAGACCGGGCATGTACATCGGCAGTACATCGGAGAGGGGACTTCATCATCTTGTCTACGAAATTGTGGACAACTCGGTGGACGAGGCACTCGCCGGTTACTGCAGTGAGATTACGGTAACACTGAATGAAGATAATTCTGTGACGGTTGTAGACAACGGGCGCGGAATTCCCGTCGGCATCAATGCCAAGGCAGGCGTGCCTGCGGTGGAAGTGGTGTTTACCATTCTGCATGCGGGCGGCAAGTTCGGCGGCGGAGGATATAAGGTTTCGGGAGGTCTTCACGGCGTCGGGGCATCCGTCGTCAATGCGCTGTCCCGCTGGCTGGAAGTCGAAATCTTTAATCAGGGAAAGATCTACAAACAGCGCTATGAACGGGGAAAAGTGTGTTATCGTCTGGAGATTGCCGGTGAATGCGATTACCGGATGACAGGGACGAAGGTGACATTTCTGCCGGATGACGAAATCTTTGAGCAGACGGTTTTTGATTTTGATACGCTCAAAGAGCGCCTGCGGGAAACTGCGTTTCTGACCAAAGGACTTAGGATCATTCTTGAGGACAACCGTCATGAGGAGAAAAAGGTCCGTACGTTCCATTACGAGGGAGGCATTAAGGAATTTGTCTCCTACCTGAATACGGGAAAAACCGCTTTGTACCCGGAAATTATTTACTGTGAAGGGGAAAAGGACGGCGTCTATGTTGAGGTGGCGATTCAGCATAACGACGCTTACAACGAAAGCGCTTACAGTTTTGTCAATAATATTACGACTCCGGAGGGAGGAACGCATCTGACCGGATTTCGGAATGCACTGACAAAGACCTTCAACGATTATGCAAGATCGAATAAACTCCTCAAGGACAGTGAATCGAATCTCTCCGGCGAAGATATCCGTGAAGGGATGACGGCGGTCATCAGTGTCAAACTGGAGGAACCGCAGTTTGAAGGACAGACAAAACAGAAGCTGGGAAATTCCGAGGCAAAGGGAGCGGTCGAGAATGTACTTTCCTCGCAGCTGCAGATCTTTCTGGAACAGCATCCGCAGGTTGCAAAGCTGATTCTGGAAAAATCGATCATGGCGCAGCGCGCCAGAGAGGCTGCCCGGAAGGCCAGAGATCTGACCCGCAGAAAATCCGCTCTGGACGGTCTGGCTCTGCCGGGCAAGCTGGCAGACTGCACGGACAAGGATCCGAGCAAATGCGAGATTTATATCGTAGAGGGTGATTCCGCAGGAGGCAGTGCGAAGACCGCAAGAAGCCGCGCGACACAGGCGATCCTTCCGCTCCGCGGAAAAATCCTGAATGTGGAGAAGGCGAGGCTGGACCGGATTTACGGAAACGCGGAAATCAAGGCCATGATCACCGCTTTTGGCACCGGTATTCACGAAGATTTTGATATAACAAAGCTTCGTTATCACAAGATTATTATCATGACGGATGCCGATGTGGACGGAGCGCATATTGCGACGCTTCTGCTGACGTTTTTGTATCGGTTTATGCCGGAACTGATCCGGCAGGGATATGTTTATCTTGCGACACCGCCGCTGTATAAGCTGGAGAGAAACAAAAAAGTATGGTATGCCTACAGCGACGAGGAGCTTGCTTCGATCATCAGCGAAGTGGGAAGAGACCAGAATAATAAAATCCAGCGCTATAAAGGTCTGGGTGAGATGGATGCCGAACAGCTCTGGGAGACAACAATGGATCCGGAAAAGCGTATCCTCAAGCGGGTAACGATGGATGACGCCCAGTCATCTGCCATCGACGTGACATTTACTACGCTGATGGGAGACCAGGTGGAGCCGAGAAGAGAGTTTATCGAGGCAAACGCCAATCGTGTACGCAATCTGGATGTATAAGGCATTGGAGGAGAAACAGTGGAGGACAACATTTTTGATCAGATTCAGGAAGTTGACCTGAAACGGACAATGGAGGAGTCTTATATCGACTATGCCATGAGTGTCATCGCTTCCCGGGCGCTCCCGGATGTGAGAGACGGGCTGAAACCGGTACAGAGACGTGTTCTCTATTCCATGATCGAACTGAATAATGGTCCTGACAAGCCTCACAGAAAATGCGCACGTATCGTCGGCGATACAATGGGTAAATATCATCCCCACGGAGACAGCTCCATTTACGGGGCTCTGGTGAACATGGCGCAGGACTGGTCGTTTCGTTATCCGCTCGTGGACGGCCACGGAAATTTCGGATCCGTGGACGGCGACGGAGCTGCTGCGATGCGTTATACCGAAGCCAGACTGAGCAAAATCTCCATGGAGATGCTGGCGGATATCAACAAAGATACGGTTGATTTTGTGCCCAACTTTGACGAGACGGAAAAGGAACCGGTGGTGCTGCCTGCGAGATTTCCAAATCTGCTGGTCAATGGGGCAACCGGTATTGCGGTCGGCATGGCGACCAATATTCCTCCCCATAATCTCAGGGAAGTCATCAGCGCGGTGGTCAAAATCATCGATAACCGTGTCGAGGAGGACCGGGACAGTACGATCGAGGAAATCATGGAGATCGTGAAGGGACCGGATTTTCCGACCGGAGCAATCATTCTCGGAAAGAGCGGGATTGAGGAAGCTTACCGGACCGGCAGGGGAAAGATCCGTGTACGTGCTGTCACGGATATTGAATCGCTTTCCAACGGCAAGAGCCGGATTGTCATCACACAGCTGCCGTTTCTTGTAAATAAGGCAAGACTGATCGAGAAGATGGCCGAGCTGGTCAAGGATAAAAGAATTGACGGCATTACGGGCATCACGGATGAGTCCAGCCGGGAGGGTCTGCGTGTCACCGTGGATCTTCGGCATGATGTCAATGCAAAGGTTGTCCTGAACCGGCTGTTCAAACATACACAGCTGCAGGATACCTTTGGCGTCAATATGCTTGCGCTGGACGGCAATCAGCCGAAGGTTATGAATCTTCTGGAGGTGCTGATGTATTATCTGCGCCATCAGGAGGATGTGGTAACCCGCAGGACCCGTTATGACCTGAACAAGGCAAAAGAACGTGCCCATATTCTGGAAGGACTGCTGATTGCCCTCGACAATATTGATGAGGTAATCCGGATTATCCGGGGCAGCCGTACGACGCAGCTTGCAAAGGAAGGCCTGATGCAGCGCTTCGGGCTCAGCGATGCCCAGTCCCAGGCGATTGTGGATATGCGTCTGAGGGCTCTGACCGGTCTGGAACGGGAGAAGCTGGAAGAAGAATATGCGCAGCTGAAAAAGAGAATTGAAGAGCTGACGATGATCCTTGCGGATGAAAAACTGCTTCTTGGCGTAATCCGGAAGGAACTGCTGGAGATTTCCGATAAATACGGCGATGACAGACGTACGCAGATTGAGCGGGATGTATTTGACTTCACCACGGAAGATCTGATTCCGAAGGAAAACGTCGTGATTACGATGACCAGCCTCGGATACATTAAACGGATGACGGAGGACACGTTCCGCAGCCAGAACCGCGGCGGCAAGGGAATCCGGGGAATACAGACGCTGGAAAATGATTACATTACAGATCTGCTGATGACCAGTACCCATGATTATCTGATGTTCTTTACCAATAAGGGAAGGGTCTATCGGATCAAGGCGTATGAAATCCCGGAATACAGCCGGACGTCCCGTGGACTGGCCATTGTCAATCTGCTGGAACTGATGCCGGGGGAGAAGATTTCTTCCATTATCTCGCTGTCCGATTTTGAGGAAGGCAAATATCTGTTTATGGCGACCAGAAAGGGGATCGTCAAAAAAACAGCTCTGACAGAATATGCAAATGTCCGAAAGAAAGGGCTGACGGCGATTGTCCTTAAGGAGGATGATGAACTGATCGGCGTAACACTGACGGATAATTCAAAGGAAATTCTGCTTGTGACATCCTTCGGGCAGTGCATCCGGTTTAAGGAAACCGATGTCCGGAATATGGGACGCGTTTCCATGGGCGTCATCGGAATCCATCTGACGGATCAGGACAAAGTGGTGTCCATGCTTGTGGCGGACAATGGAAAATATATGCTGACGGCGTCCGAGAAAGGCCTTGGAAAACGGACGAGGATGGATGATTTTACCGCGCAGAACCGCGGGGGAAAAGGTGTGCGCTGCTATCGCATTCTGGAGAAGACCGGAAATCTTGTGGGTGCCCTCGAGGTTGACGATGACAGTGAGATCATGATGATCAACACGGAAGGAATCATCATCCGTATGAGCTGTTCGGATGTTTCGGTGCTGAGCAGGATCACTTCCGGAGTGAAGCTGATGAATCTTGGCGACGAAGAGAATGTGGCCTGCATCGCCAAAGTAAGAGAAAGCAGTACGGCGGCCGGACAGGAGACGGATTCCTTCGAGGAACCCGAAGAAGCGGAGGATTCCGAAGAAGTCGAAGACGTCGAAGAAACGGAGGATTCCGAAGAATTCGGGGAAGTCGAAGAGACGGATGAACTCTTCGAAGAAACGGATGAACCCGGGAAATTCGAAGAAGCGGAAGAACCGGAAGAGTAAGAATTGAGAAGGTGACCGGCCCTTCACATTTCGAAAGCAGACCAGATCTGCATGGAAATGTGAGGGGCCGGTTGATGTACCGTCATCTTCATGGAGGAATACAGATGGGAGAAATCAGGATCGGAAACAGATTCAGGAAAGCATTTGTTCTGGGCATAGCTGCCGTTTTGCTCTTTTGCTTCTGTACAATGGCTGCGGAAACAGAAACGGAAACGGATGCGGGGAAGCCGGCGAAAAAGCAGGAAACGGTTCTTTCGGTGTGCATAGATCCAGGACATCAGGGTCCTTCTGTGAATATGAGTGATACGGAACCGATGGCGCCGGGTTCGGATCAGATGAAAACGAAGGCGACTACGGGAACACAGGGAAAATATACCGGAGTACCGGAATATCAGCTGAATCTGGATATTTCCCTTCGTCTGGAAGAGGAGCTGAAGACGCGCGGCTATCGGGTTGTGATGACACGCCGTGACAATGACACGGCCATCAGCAACCGTGAACGGGCATTGCTGGCATCGGACGAAAACTGCGATATCATGGTGCGGATTCATGCAAACGGCAGTGATGACCCATCCGTCAGCGGCGCACTGGCAATGGTGATGTCTCAGAACAATCCGTATGTTTCCGACCTGTTCGAAGACAGTTACCGTCTGGCACTGAATGTTCTGAACGCTTACTGTGCCGGCACCGGTTTCCAGAATCTGGGCGTGCAGCCGTATGACAATATGACCGGGATCAACTGGAGCCAGGTTCCGGTGATGATTCTGGAGATGGGCTACATGTCGAACGAAGCGGACGACTGGGCCATGCAGAATGAAGAGACCCGAGCGGCAATGGTGACGGGAATTGCCGACGGGATTGACGCTTATTTCCACACGGGGGAGGATATCGAACCGGAAACCGACGGAAATGAGGATCTTTTCGCCGGGACGGAAGCGATCACGGAAGCGATCGGGGAAAACGTTCCTGCGGAAACGGAGATCATCAAAGAGACGGACCCTCTGCTGACCGGGATCCGTACAGCTTTTCTGGATGAGAGAGAGGCAAGAGGGCAGAGATGGGCGGTGAGCATAAAGCGCCTTACCGGAGAAGACAAAAGCGTTCTGGAGTACAATGGCGAAGAACGGATGCAGTCCGCCAGTGTGATTAAGGTGTTTATTATGGCTGCCATCCTGGACAAGTACCGGGAGACCGGCGGGGAAATTGATTCCCTGCTGGAACAGATGATTACCGTGAGTGACAATGAAGCGGCGAACCGGCTGGTGGAACTGCTCGGAGACGGAGATTTTCAGGCGGGGAGCATCGAATTTGTTCATTTCTGTGCGGACCACGGATATTTCCACACCAGTATCGGCCGCAGATTTCTGGAGAGCAATCCGGAGGGGGATAATTATACCAGTGCATGTGACTGCCGGCAGATTTTGAGTGATATTTATAACGGAACGTGTGTCAGCAAAGAAGCATCCGAAAAGATGCTGGGTCTTCTGTCACGGCAGACGCTGCGCAACAAGATCCCTTCCGGCCTGCCGGATGGATACCGGAGTGCGAACAAAACCGGAGAAATGCCCGAAGGGTATGGGCTCGGGTGCATTGAAAACGATATTGCCATTGTATTCGGACCGGACGGAGATTATGTGCTGGTCGTTCTCTCCAATGATCTCGGCGGAGACAATGGCGGAGCGATCCAGACAATTACCGGGATTTCCGCTCTGACGGCTTCGGAAATCTTTCATACGGAAGATATTGAAGATGCTTCAGAGACGGCAGACGCCGCAAATACTGCAGATGCCGCAGAGACTGCAGCCGCAGCATAGTCCGGGACGGTTTCGGTTTTGCTGCATTTCAGAACGGATGTTGACTATAATCTGGACGCATAATGGTTTAATACTTCACAAAATGTATGATTTGTGATAAGCTGTTACACTAAAGAGACAATGATTTAAGGAAAACTCCTTTTACCCGAAGCAGAGATCGGAGGATACGGCAGATGAGATTTCGCAGCATGATTGCTGTCGCTTCAGCAAAAATTCTGAGTCTGGCCTGCAGGCTGGCAGGAAAACAGGGTGTGACCATGGCAGGAAAACTGGCGTTGAAGATCGACCCTTCGATCCTGCAATACCTTGCAAAGCAGGTCAGAGGAGATATCTATATCGTCTGTGGAACCAACGGAAAAACAACGACAAACAATCTGCTCGCCGCTGCGCTGGAAGCGGAGGGAAAAAAGGTCATCTGCAACCATACCGGATCCAATATGCTGATGGGCGTTGCGGCGGCATTTGTTCTTCACTCTTCCCTGACGGGAAAGATCGATGCGGACTATGCCTGCATCGAGATTGACGAGGCCTCCGCAGTCCGGGTACTGCCGCATTTTTCGCCGGATTATATGATTTTGACAAACCTGTTCCGGGACCAGCTGGACCGGTATGGGGAGATTGATACAACGATGGAACTGCTGGAGAAGGCCATGGCTCTCGCCCCGCAGATGAAGCTGATTTTCAACGGGGACGATGCGCTTTCCGCATACCTTGCCCAAAAGAGCGGTCATCCCTGTGTATCCTACGGGATCGGCGAGCAGGTTTTTGATCAGGGATCTTCCAATGAGATCCGGGAAGGCCGTTTCTGCAAATGCTGCGGAGAACGGCTGGTGTATGATTATTACCATTACAGTCAGCTGGGATCGTATCATTGTCCCTCCTGCGGATTTGCGCGTCCGCAGATTACCTATGACGCACGGGGCGTCAGCATGAAGGACGGGCTCTCCTTTACCGTGGGAGAGGATCGGATCCGGGCAAATTACAGAGGTTTTTACAATATTTATAATATCCTTGCGGTTTACAGTGCTCTCCGCGCGTCCGGACATACGACCGGCCGTCTGGAGGAAGTGCTGCGCGCGTACAATCCGCAGAACGGAAGAAACGAACTGTTTGAGATCAAAGGATCCCGCGTGCTGTTAAATCTTGCAAAGAATCCGGCCGGATTTAACCAGAATATTGAAGCAGTGATGGAGGATCCGAAGGAAAAGGACATCATCATCGTCATCAATGACAATGCGCAGGACGGTACGGATATCTCCTGGCTCTGGGACGTGGACTTTGACCGGTTTTCTTCCGACCGGATCCATTCCATTACGGTCAGCGGGATCCGGGCTCTGGATATGAGACTTCGTCTGAAATACGTGGATATTCCTGCCATGCTGGAACCGGACCTGAAAAAGGCGGTGGAAAAACGTCTGGCGGACGGGTGTGGAAATCTTTACGTACTGGTGAACTATACGGCATTGTACGCCGCGCATAATCTGCTTGCCTCAATGGCCGGATAACCGAATGGAGACAGAAAGATATGAAGCTGACAATTGGACATCTGTATCCGGATCTGCTCAATCTGTACGGAGACAGAGGGAATATTCAATGTATGAAAAAGCGCTGTGAATGGCGTGGGATCGATGTTGAGATCAGGGAATACCAGCTGACGGATCCGATTGATTTTTCCGGACTGGATATCGTGCTGCTCGGAGGCGGCTCGGACCGGGAACAGCAGATTGTATGCACGACACTCCAGAATATCCGGGACGATATGAAGGCCTATGTGGAGGACGGCGGGAGCGTGATCGCGGTCTGCGGCGGCTATCAGCTGCTTGGTCATTATTATGAGACAGGCGAGGGAAAAATGAAGGGACTTTCCCTTGTGGATCTTTATACAAAGCAGGGCAGTCCGCGGCTGATTTCCAATGTCGTTCTGAAGAGCGAGGATTTTCCTTACGAGATCACGGGGTTTGAGAATCACGGAGGACGTACCTGGATCGGGGAAAACCGTCCCTTCGGCAGGGTTGTCTTCGGATACGGAAACAACGGGGAAGACAAGATGGAGGGGATCCTCTATAAAAATGTGGTAGGGACCTACCTTCACGGCCCGCTTCTTCCGAAAAACCCCCATGTCTGTGACTATCTTCTCAGAAATGCCATGAACCGGAAGTATGGCAGGACGGACCTTGCGCCGCTGGACGATTCACAGGAAATGGAAGCAAATCAGTATATTAAAAACCGTTTTTCAGGTTCAAAATGAGAGAAACCAACATGAGAAAGAATTACCGGAAACTGCGATTAAAGACGCTGAGCTGGCTGTTGTCAGGCCTGATTGCCGCCACATCCTTTTCTCCTGCGTCGGCGGAGGAGTATTATGATGATTCCAGCTACGAAGAATACAGCTATGATGATTACAACTATGAGGACGACAGCTACGAGGAATATGACGACGGATCCTCCGATGAGGAAGAGACGGAATTTATTCCGGATGCATATTATGCGCCGGTACAGACGAATGACCTGACCGGATGGCCGGTCGGACCGGCGGTGCAGGCAGCCGGCGCCATCGTCATGGATCTGCAGACCGAAGCGATCCTGTATGGAAAAAGCATCTATGAAAAGCACTATCCGGCCAGCATCACAAAAATCATGACGCTGCTGGTCGCTGTGGAGAACAGCAGTCCGGACGACCGTTTCGACTGTTCCGCCGAAGTGTACAATATCGAGGCGGACAGCTCCAACGCAGGGATCGCTCCCGGGGAAGAGCTGACCATGCACCAGGCGCTGGACGGACTGATGCTGGAGTCGGCAAACGATCTCGGGATGGCGATTGCCGTACAGATTGCGGGAAGCGTCAGCGCTTTCGCGGATATGATGAACGAGAAAGCCGCCGCGCTTGGGTGTGTCAATACGCATTTTGCCAATCCGCACGGACTTCACAATGAGGATCATTATACCTGCGCGTATGATATGGCCCTGATTGCGAGGGCGGCCTACGCGAATGAAGAAGCCAGAGCCTATATGGGCACGATTGAGGCGAATATTCCCCCGACAAACATGACGGATGAAACCCGTTATTTCATCAATCATCACAGGATGATGAGAGAGGACAGCGAATATTTTCAGAGCTGGTGTACCGGCGGCAAGACCGGATACACGGACGCTGCCTGGAATACGCTGGTTACCTTCGGCGAGAAAAACGATCTTTCCCTGGTCTGTGTGATGCTGCAGGAAAACGGAGCCGGCAGATCCTATCTTGAAACGACGGAACTGATGAATTACGGGTTTGACAATTTCCGTCATGAGACCATCGAGATCGAGGTCAATTCGCCGACATACGCTCAGATTCTCGGACTGAATTACCCCGGACCGTACGGGAAGTTTTTTCAGGCAGAGGGGCTGGATCAGAAGGTTCTTACAATCAGCCAGCCGGGAACGGTCACGCTGCCTCCCGGGATCCGGAAAAGTTCCATTGTCGGGCGGGGCAATGAAAACGAAGCCGGCGTAATCAATTATTATTATGAAGATTATCTGGTCGGCAGCGGCAGGATCGGAGTGAATCCCATACCGCAGAATCTGCATTTCTCTTTTGAGGAAAAGCGGGACGTCCAGGCGATCAACGAGCAGGCAAAGGAAAGGCAGAAATACGGGGAAATCGAGGAGACTGCGGTTCAGGCGGCAAAGAATGTCCAGAATTTCTTCGGCACGATTCATGATACGGCAACAGCGTATATTGAAAACAATCAGATGACCGTTGCCCTGATCGGGGCGCTGATCCTGTTTGTTCTCCTGATCCTGATTGCCATTCTGATCCTCCGGGTGAGCAGTGATTACCGGATCCGGAGAAGAAGAAAAATTGCGGAACGCCAGAGACGCAGACGGGAAGAAGAAATCGATCGGAAAAGCGCGCTGGAAATCGAAGAGGAACTGCGGGAAGTCATGGAACAGGAAAAGCTGATCCGGGAGATGGAGGAAAAGAAACGCCGCGAGGCGAAGCTTGCTCAAGAGAAAGAACATGAAACGGAGGATATTCTCCGGGAGGTTGAAAAAATCGAACGGGGAGAATAAAGGCCGGAACGTTGTGATTCATAAGAAAGGGAGAAAAACATGAACTGGGTAGCGCCGATCAAAGATGACGAGACACTTCGGAAATTCAAAGAAAAACTGAAAACCATGGACGAGAAATACTATATCATGTTTGAAATCGGTGTCGGTACAGGGATGCAGCTTCAGGAAATTCTGCGCCTGAAAGTGAAGGATGTACGTGACAGGGACATGATTGAGGCCTATATCGGGACCAAGCATATCAAGCGGACCTTTCTGTTTCCGGAGGAACTGAAGCAGGAAATTCTGTCCTATACGGAAAAAATGGACCCGGAGGAGTATCTGATCCAGGGTTATGCCAGCTCGAAGGAAGCGCTGTCGAGGGAGCAGGCCTACCGTGCGCTCAAAAATGCCGGCCGCAGTATCGGTCTGACCTCCATCGGCGCACAGACCATGCGCAAGACCTTTGCCTGGAGATATTACAGGGAAACGGGAGATATCTATTATCTGCAGAATCTGCTGAACCATGCCTCTCCGTCGATCACCTACCGTTATATCGGAGAAAAACCCAACGTGGAAGTCGTCCTGAAAAAACTGACGGCGGAGGAGAACGAGCGCAGCAGGTATGCACTTCTGAACCAGAACGGAGGAAAGGAACGGATCAGCCGGATCCGGGATATGCTCGGCGATCTGGAAAAAGAACTGGAGAACCCGGGAAATAACGATGCATTTTACGGACGGGCAGACTGCTTTTTGAATGAGCTGGAGGAACTGATCCGCAATTATGAACAGAACGCCGGGAAATAACCCGGTTTCGGCGGTTGGTCACTTTGACTGTAAATGAGAACGGAAACCGTCATTTTGTACAGAAGGCAAAAACTTTTTCCCGGAAATCATCATAAATGACAGCGACCGGAAAAAAAGTTTGGACAGATCATCTATGGTGCTTTTCGAAAAAAAAGGGTATACTTTTTAGCGTCGGATACGGTTGTACAGAATTCTGACCGGTCCGGTACTGTATGCAAGGTCCTGATCAATAAAACGACCTGCTGAATGAATGATGTGTTTTCTTACAGGAGGAAAAACAAATGGCAAGTTTATCACTGCAGCATATCTGTAAAGTATATCCGAACGGCTTTGAGGCGGTTAAGGATTTCAATCTTGAGATAGAAGACAAAGAGTTTATCATCTTTGTAGGACCTTCCGGATGCGGTAAATCTACGACACTTCGTATGGTCGCCGGACTGGAGGAAATCTCCAGCGGTACCCTGAAGATCGGTGACAGAGTTGTCAATGACGTGGAACCGAAGGACAGAGATATTGCCATGGTTTTCCAGAGCTACGCTC
>CACXHD010000039.1 GCA_902767335.1 uncultured Lachnospiraceae bacterium | reverse complement strand
CAGGGGACGGTTCTCGGAGACAGGGGACGGTTCTCTGTCTCCCATAATCAAGGGGAGACAGAGAACCGTCCCCTGTCTCCGAGAACCGTCCCCTGTCTCCCCCTGTCTCCCTTCATCCTCCCTTAATCCAGAATCTGTCCGTCACGGGAGATCGTCACGACCTGCCAGGGAATAAATTTCCCGCTTGCCTGAAGGGCTTTCTTCGCCGCCATTTCCAGTCCGCCGCAGCAGGGAACTTCCATGCGGACGATCGTCACCTCCTGAATGTCGTTGTTGGAAATGATCGCCGTAAGTTTCTCCGCATAGTCGACATCATCCAGCTTCGGGCAGCCGATGACGGTCGTCTTTCCCCGCATGAACGTTTCGTGCATGTTCGCATAGGCATATGCCGTGCAGTCCGCGGCAATCAGAAGTTTAGCTCCGTCAAAGAAGGGCGCCTTTGCCGGAACCAGCTTGATCTGGCAGGGCCACTGGGCCAGTCTGGAAATCCCGACATTGGGTGCGCCCTGCGCTGTCCCTTCCTTGACGGCCGGTTCCTCACCACGGTGCAGCTGCATCGCGCGCGATCCCGGACAGCCACCGTGCGGCATGCCGCCGCTCTCCTTCATCTTTGCCGTCATCAGCTTCCTGCGCTCGTTCTCATCCTCAACCTTCATGATCTCTTCCGTCGTCATCTTCATTGCTTCCTTTCTGCTCTCTTCCTGTGTCTGTTTGACGGCTGCTTCATCATAGGCCGGTGCCTCGCGTTCCTCAAACGTAATCGCTCCCGTCGGACAGTTCGGCAGACAATCCCCAAGCCCGTCGCAGTAGTTTTCCCGCACAAGCTTTGCCTTGCCGTCGATGATATCGATGGCGCCTTCATGACATGCGGCCGCGCAAAGACCGCAGCCATTGCATTTATCCTCATCAATGTGAATGATCTTCCGAATCATTGTATCCCTCCTTATCCGCCCGCATGTAAGCAGGCACAAATCCACAATCGACTTTTTCGACTCACCCATAGTATAATAGGATGCGGCCGGTTTGTATGTGGTTATAACCACGAAAAACCCTGCGCATCCTGCTGGCCTTTTCGCCCGGGAATATTTTGCACATCCTGCTGGTCTTTTCGCCCGGGAATATCCTGCACATCCTGCTGGTCTTTTCGCCCGAGGACAGCGCCAAAAAATCGCTAACATATACGCCGTTTACAGGAAGGTGACTTATGGAAAAAGCAGACCTTACAGATACACAGATCTTCAAAGGAATGACCGAAGACGAGATTCACACTGCAATGGAAAAACTTTCCTCTGTCGAGAAAAGCTGTCACAAAGGCAGCCGCATCCTTCATGCGGGATCGGTCACAGACTGCATGGGGCTTGTGCTGGAAGGCAGTGTGACGATTGAAAACAATGACTTGTGGGGAAACCGGACCATCCTGTCCCATGTCGAAAAGGGACAGTTCTTCGCGGAAACGTACGGTTTTCTCGCCGATCAGCCTCTTCTTGTGGATGTGGTCGCAAATGAGCCCTGCCGGATCCTGTTCCTTCGCGTTGGGATGCTGCGGGAAGATGCTTCGGCGAACGAAACCTGGAAGATGAAACTCATCAGGAATCTTCTGATGATCTCCTCGCAGAAAAATCTTGCGCTCTCGGGCCGGAGTTTTCAGATTTCCCCGAAGACAATCCGGGGACGCGTCATGGCTTATCTGAGCAGCGTTTCCATACAAAAAGGCCAAAAGGAATTTGACATTCCCTTCGACCGGCAGCAGATGGCTGATTATCTGAATGTTGAGAGAACCGCTCTGTCGAAAGAGCTCGGGAAAATGAAAGCAGCCGGCCTGATTGACTATCACAGACGCCATTTCCGGATTATTCACTTACTGCTTCAAATACCCATGGTCTGCTCTTCCTGTATCTTATTCGGATCCTTGTTTCTCTGATGCTTTCCGGATCCGGGTCCGGCAGCGGGTAAAATACGTACCAGCCGGACCGCTCGCCCTCTGCCGTGTAATACCGGATCTGGTATTCGTTATACCCGGCCGGAATATAGTGCCCCGGTCTCCCTGATGCGGCTTTTTCACACTTCCCGGTAAAATAAGCTTCGGTTTCGATCCAGCCATCCTTTTGGGAAGGATGGTTTATCTTTGAAAAAAATTCGAATAAACCCATAAAGGTCCCCTCATTGGGAGACAGGGGACGGTTCTGTGTCTCCTGTCTTCTCTCATATTGGGAGGCCGGGAACGCTCTGTGTCTCCTGTCTCCCCTCATATTGTGTGTCTGAAATCAGCGTTCAAACAGAGACAGGTGGTGAAGCAGTTCTTCCATCGTAGCTCTTTCCAGAGCATCCAGTCCGTTTTTGACGCCGTATTTTTTACACAGTTCCCTCAGATATGCATCCGCAGCAGCGGCGTCGCCGCCCGTGACCATGCAGCTATCGTTCTTCGATCCATGAGAAAAAATGATCCAGGCCCCGGTTCTCTTCTCTGGTCTCCAGAAACATCCCGGCCGTATACCAGGAATGTGTATTCTTCCGGTCCGTCACGCTGTACAGTTCACAGGTATTCCCGACTTCCTCTGCTCTCCGGGCGAAATCCTCGGCGCAGGCAAAGTCGATCAGTCCGTCATGTCTGCTTTGAATCAGAAGCATGGGAATATGGTTTTTACCCATCAAAGCCACGGGCTCACCGTTCCGCCTGTTATAGCCTTTCCTAAAGAGCTGTCCGAGGAGCAGCCGGATTGCCAGCCCCTGGTCCTCTCTGAAACTGTACGGCCCGCCAGTGCCGATAAAACCAATGATGTTTGACACATCCACATCATATTTTACCTGAACCTTCCGGCAGTAGCACATGATCGAGGTCAGGTGCGCCCCGGCGGAGGGGCCGGCCACAATGATCTTTGACACATCAATCCCGTTCTCTTTCAGATAACGGACCGCGCAGTTGAAAGCCCTGCAGACATCCGCGATCTGACAGGGATATTTGTACTTTGGAGACAGTCTGTAGCCCAGGGAAAGGAAACGGTACCCCTGCCCGCAGACACACTGGCCGACGTAATCAAAGAATCTTGGATTGCCCGCATTCCAGCCGCCGCCATGGACCCATACAATGACCTTGTCACTGATGACTTTCCCCGGATCATAGTACAGGAAATACTGGTCTTTGTCTTTTCCATAGGAAACTTTTACAGGGGTATATTTTTTCTTCACCTGGAACATCTTTCTGTACAGGCTGAAATAGCTCAGGCTTTCACGCAGAGAATCGTTCATGTTCTGCCTCTCACTTTTTCAAAAATCTTTTTCAAAGATTTTATCGGGATCTTTAAAGGCACGTAAAGATCGTTGCTTTGCCAGTCTCCCGATCCGCTTCCCTGTTTTTGCAAGGATCAGCGCCTCATCATAGGAACATCCGTTTTCTCTTGCAAACTGTACCAGCGCCTTATCCAGATACGGAAATTTCCTTGTATCCACAAGTCCTCTGCCGGATTCATTCCAGGCGCGATGGTAAAGTATGTTCAGTTTCTTTTCATCCACATCAAAGAATCCCATCTTCTGCTGCCTCTCTCATTCCAACATATTTCCGCACATTTTCCTCTGTCGGTTCCAGATCATACTGCCATTCCAGCAGCCGTACATGATTTTCCTCGCACAGTGTCCGCTTCTGCCGGTCGAGTTCCTGCCTCTGGGCGAGGGCGTCCTCTCCGCCGAAAAAATCAACCGGTCGGTAATGCTGGATCCCCTGATACTCGATCCCGGTACGGATCGACGGAATGTACAGATCCAGGCTCTGTCTGCCAAGCCAGTCCGGCCGGTACTGGTACAGGGTATCCGGGTACAACCTGCGGACCGCATGAAACAGGCTGAGCTCATGCTTCCATTTCGGGCGGATCACGCCTTCCGCGGTCAGCCTTGTCCGGATCTGGGTCCGTTTCAGACGCCAGTCGGTTTTGAAGCCATCCTTCTCTTCGTACAGCGCCAGATCCAGATACCACCATTGAAAGAATGGCATCAGTTTTGTCGTCAGATTCAAGAACAGTTCCAGCTCCGACGAGAAATACCCGCACTCGAGCATATGTTCCACATTTCGCCGGACGTACACGGTTTTGGCCGGGTTGTGGTAAAACGGAAGATTTCCCTGATATTTTGCAGTCCGGTCCGGAAGGTAAGGGGACCGGAGCACAATCCCGTCTTCCCACAGATGGTTCTGGTACCATGGAAACGGATAATCGTACAGGGAGTACCCGCCATACAGTTCCTGGGACGGGTTTGTATACAGCAAGTGGAACATCAGCAGAACCGAATCCATGTCCCGCTTGTCAAAGACCGCGAGATAGTGCACTTTGTCCTCATCCGGGAAAAGATTCCGGACAGGCCGGAAGATTTCCGCTTCCCTGCACACCTCCATGACGACGAAAAACTGGGAAACAACGCTCTCCGGAAAAAGAAAACAGGCCTTATGATCCGTATCAAGCCCTTCGAACTGCTGCAGAAACGCATCCACATACGGATTTGACGCTTGCACCTCTTTCCGCTCGAGGAGTCTGCGTGTTTCATAGCGATACGCCAGATCCGCCCAGGACAGCTGTATCAGAAACCGATCATACTGGCCGGTTTCATACTCTTCCCGTACATCTTCAAAATCTTTCTGATAAGACTCGTGTTCCTCAAGCAGCGTCTCCAGATTCGAAAACGTCGTAAGGCTGTGATACTGCGGATACCGTTCCCAGAGCATCTCCAGCCGGTCAAAGGAAAGCCGTTCCGGCTTCTGCTGATGAATCGGAGGATAGTTTTCCATTTGCGTTCGATTTGCATCTCTTTTCATGCTATTTTTTACGGTCATGGTCCGCGGAAGTCAACAGATGCGTCATCAGTCAGTCTCTTCCCTGGTGAGTCAGAGGCAACGTCCCTGGTGATTATAGTTCACGCTCAAAATCTGATGGCGTCAACAAATACATCATCAGTCAACGTCCTTGTCAACTCAGAAGTAATGTCTCTGTTGACTCGTTGAGTCAGAAGCAACGTCCCTACTGACTCATGAGGGACAGAATTTTCCCGATGCTGTCATGAAAAACCAGGTCCGCCTTCCCTTCCATCTTTGTCCTGCCTTTGTTGATGATCACGAGATGCGCGCCATGGTAGGTGTGGGCCAGTCCGGCCGCAGAACCGACCTCGAGGGAGGTCCCTCCGATGATCAGGCAGTCCGCGAACTGAATCAGACGGATGGCGTTGTCATAGGCTTCATCCGGGAGCAGCTCCCCGTACAGCGTCACATCCGGCCGGACCATTCTCCCGCAGGCGGGGCATCTGGGGACAGGCTCCTCATTTTCGAAGATGAAGTCCGGGCCGTACTCCATTTTGCAGGAAACGCAGTAACTGCGCAGGGCACTTCCATGGATCTCCTGTACATTTCTGCTGCCGGCTTTCTGGTGAAGGCCGTCGATATTCTGCGTGATCACCCCGTCCAGCTTTCCCTCCTGCTCCATCCGGGCAAGGGCAAGATGAGCGGCGTTCGGCTGCACCTGCCGGACATCCAGGTTTTTACGGAACCAGGAGAAGAATATTTCCGGCTCCCTGCCAAGGCACTGGGCGCTCAGCAGGTATTCCGGACGATATTTCGCAAACCGTTTTTCTTTTCTGCGGTAGAGACCGTCTTTGCTTCTGAAATCCGGAATACCACTCTCCGTGGAGACGCCGGCCCCGCCCAGAAATACGATATGGGCGGAGGACCGGAGGATCTCCCGGAAGCTTTCGATTTTCTGCTTTTCGTTGATCATATCGTTCTCCGAAGGGGAGACAGGGGACGGGAGACAGGGAACGGTTCTCTGTCTCCTCCTGTCTCCCGAACACAGATGAAATACTGCCGGGAGGAGACAGAGAACCGTCCCCTGTCTCCTGTGTCTTATTATTAGTATAACAAAAATCCAGCGGAAGGAACAGTTTCGGCTCTATGATTTTATTGGAATCTTTATTGGAATCTTTCATGAAAAATCTTCCGGTAGTTTGCCGGCGAAAGCCCTTTTTCTTTTCGGAATACCCGGCTGAAATACAGGGGATTGTCATACCCGACAATCCGGGCGATCTCACTGACGGTACCGTCGGTCGTTTCGAGCAGCATCTGGGCATTGCGGATCCGTTGATCCAGGATGAACTTTTTCGGCGATACGCCGAAGGTCCCCGTGAAGCTCTTTCCGAACCAGCTGGTGCTCATGTTTCTGGAGGCGGCGTACTGCTCAATACTGATCTTTTCGTTGTAATGGTCCCGGAAGTATATTTTCGCTTTGTCCATCTCCTCCTGGACAAAGCCGGAGATATTGAGCACATGATCGTGCATTTTCCGGCTCACCGTGATCAGCAGGGCCCGCAGCAGGTACACCAGCATCTCCTCATAACCGGTCCTGCATTCCACCAGCTCGTCCCGCATCCGCCGGAACAGGATTTCATAATCGAAGGAAATCCCGGTATGCAGAATATAGCCGTCGAGGGGGATTTCATACTGCTTCAGGATATTTCTCACCAGCCGCCCGGTAAAATGGACAAACCAGTACTGGGAATGATCTTTTCCGAGGAAATAATAATGCTGCTCCTGTTTCGGCTGATAGAGCACCATGTTTCCGGCGGGAACCGTCACCTCCTGCCCGTCCAGAATGAAATGTCCTTCCCCCGCCGAGATATAAATCAGCTGCCAGTCAATTCGCCCCTTCGGGCGCCAGGTCGGAAGTCTGGGCCAGGTATGCAGCTGATAGGTTCCGGCGCTCAGAACCCGAAGCGCCTGCGTCTTCTCCCGAAACGGAATTCTCGAATTATGCAGATAACCTGAATTGACATACATATCTTCCGATTCACCTCCTCGTCCCGGCTGCAGCGACGTCGTCCGCTGCCGCAGCCTCCCGCGGCTTCTTCCTCCGCCTCGCATCCGACCGGGAGACAGGGGACGGTTCTCTGTCTCCCCTGCCTTGTCCCTTCAGTTTACACAACTATGCTCTCTTTTTCCATCTGAACCGGGTTTTGTGCAGGAAATAAACCGTTTTCTTCATATGAATCGGAATGTGTCATTTTGTATGATGATGGCGGGAAGTCATGACCTCCGGCTCAGCCGGAGGTTTGGGTTTAGCCCTATAAGGGCAAATACATACCCGCCTGAAAGGCTTTACGGTAGCTG
>CACXHD010000038.1 GCA_902767335.1 uncultured Lachnospiraceae bacterium | reverse complement strand
TTTGAAGCAAAAGGAGACACAGAACCGTCCCCTGTCTCCTCCCAGAACCGTCCCCTGTCTCCTCGTCCCCTGTCTCCTCCTGCATTCTCACTCTTCCGTACGTGAAATCAGAATGCAGTTCGGAGTTTCCACGTACAGCTGTTTGCCCTTCATGATCAGGGTTCCCTTCTCGTAGTCAATTGTAAAGAAACGCATGTAGTTGGATTCGTGGCAGAGCACGACCATGGTCTTTTCATCCGGAAGGACATCCACATCCTTCGGATATCCTCCGCTGATGGGAAGGATCAGGATCCGGGAAAGCGTCCCGTTTTCCGGATCGATCGCAAACACGCCGGCCGTATTCTCTCCGGCGCTGGAGCAGTACAGGTATTTGCCGGAAGGCGAAATCTTCATGGCGCAGCAGGCGCTGCTGACCTCTTCCTCGTCCAGCACGGTGCTGATCTCCTGGATCTTTTCGAATTCCGGCGACCGCCCGGTGCCGTCATAGCGGTAGACGGTGATCGTATTCGTCAGCTCGTGATTGATATAGGCGAATCTGCCGTCCTTCGAGAAGCACAGCAGTCTGGGGCCGGATTCCAGTTTGCAGTGCAGGATGTCGAACAGCGTCAGTCTGCCGCTCGTCGGATTGACCTTATAGATTTTGACGTGATCCACACCGTTGTCGACCGCGCAGAGATATTTTCCGTCCGGCGTGGGGATCACACAGCTGACATGGGGGCGGAAATTCCGTTCCGCGACACTGCCGAGGCCTTTATGGAAGACGCCGTCCAGTACGCTTCCCAGTCTGCCGTCCCGGTGTGTATGCACCACCGTCACCTTTCCGTCGTGGTATCCGCCGACGAACAGGAATTTGCCGCTCTCATCGGTCGACAGATAACAGCCCCGCATCCCGTCGATGCTGACCTTGTTGATCGGAGTCAGGTCGCCGTTTTTCTCGATTGCCAGAACCTCAACGCCCTCGTCCGCAATGGAATACAGATATTTCCCATTGGTTGATTTTGTCAGATAGGAAGCGTTGTGGACCGGTACCACATTGCGTTCCGTCAGTCTGCCGTGCTCCACATCCACGTCAAAAACATGGATCCCGATGCTGCTTCCGTTTGTATACGTTCCAACATATGCCACATATTTATCCTGTTTCATCGTGCGGCCTCCTCAACTTAACGTACCCGTTCCGGGAATCCCACTTTTTTCTGTACCTTCCGCAGTGTCTTCATGGCTGTATAAGACGCCCGCTCCGCATTCTGCCGGATGATCCGGTCAATGTATGCCTTGTCTTTCTCCAGTTCTTTCATCCGTTCCTGCAGCGGAACCAGGACATTTACGACGGCGTCGCCGACCGCCTCTTTCAGAACGCCGTATCCGCAGCCGTCGAACTCCCTTACCGCTTCGTCTGGGGTTTTGCCGGTGCAGGCGCAGTAAATATCCAGCAGATTTTTAATGCCCGGCTGTTCGTCCCGGTAGAGAATCACCCCTTCGGAATCCGTCACGGCCCGTTTGAACTTGCGGCGGATGGTATCGGCGTCGTCCAGCAGGTAAATGCTGGCATTCGGGTTTTCGTCCGACTTGCTCATCTTCTTTGAAGGATCCTGAAGGCTCATGATCTTCGCGCCGACCTTCCCGATATATGCTTCCGGGATCGTAAATACATCTCCGTAAATGGCATTGAAACGCTGCGCCACATCCCGGGTCAGCTCCAGATGCTGCATCTGGTCAATGCCCACCGGGACCACATCGGCCTGATACAGGAGAATGTCCGAAGCCATCAGAACCGGGTAGGTAAACAGGCCGGCATTGATGTTGTCGGCATGTTTTGCGGATTTGTCCTTAAACTGCGTCATACGGTTCAGCTCTCCCATATATGTGAAGCAGTTCAGGATCCAGGCAAGTTCGGCGTGGGCGCTCACATGGGACTGATAGTACAGGATGCTCTTGTCCGGATCAATTCCGGCCGCGATGTAAAGCATCAGCAGTCTTCTCGCGTTTTTCCGGAGCACGGCCGGGTCCTGACGGACCGTGATGGAATGCATGTCAACCACACTGTAATAGCATTCATATTCATCACAGAGTGTTACCCAGTTGCGCAGTGCGCCGAGATAATTGCCGAGCGTCAGATTGCCCGTCGCCTGCATGCCGCTGAAAAGAACCTTTTTGTCACCGATCATAATGTATCCTCTCTCAATTCTTCTGTTTCCGCAAATCCCCCATGGGACAGCCCTTCAAATAATAGTCCCGGACGAACCGGAACAGTTCCTTTTCCCCGCGCGTATCCAGGATCCGCAGCATCCGCTCCAGCTCGAAGGCCGTCTGGGGGTGCATCAGCTGCCTCGCCCTTCCGTTGAGAAAATACTGCAGCGGATGATGTATGGAATAATCGCCCTTCAGATAGGTCTTGGACGCCGCGATCCGGTCCATAAGCATTTCCGCGACATACCTGCGCGGCATTTTTACCGGCACAACCGGATTTTGTCCCTCCACGGGTTTCTGACTGTAATCATTCCAGTATTCCAGATGGTGGCGGTTCCGGCCCTTATGATGCATCCAGGCCTCGGAATATCCCTTCGCATCCCGCTCCCCGTTGTTCGGACTGCGGCGCCCTCCCTGGTAATACCGGCATCCGTTGATGAATTCCACCGGGGAAAACTTCGAAAGATCATGGGTCAGCCCCTGAACATACAGGCCGACGGCAAAGCAGTGCCGCATCACCAGATAGCGGTGTTCGCTCACCGTACAGAAATGACCCCAGATTTTTTCCGGCGTAATCTGTCCGTCATGCTCTCCGAAGCTCTGGGCGTCCGTGTACGTAAGTTTCTGTCCAGACGGCCCGTTCTGTGTTGTTCCGCTCATATTGCTCATTTCTCCGACTGGCCCTCCAGCACCATCACGGTCCGGCCGGGCAGTACCAGGGTCCGTTCAAAGCTCTCTTCCGTCTGTTCGTCCGTCGTAAGCACACACTTCCAGCTCATTCCCTCCGGAAGATACGGAAGTGCAAATTCCTGCTCTTCCCAGTGCAGATTGAATGCGAGATAAAGGAAGGCTTCCTCCCCCTCTTCCCGTCCGCAGTACATCAGTCCGATGTGTCTGCACTGATGGGAATAGTCTGCATACCACGCTCTGCTGCTATGGCAGGATACGCGGGGATAACCGCTTTTGACGCCTTCAAAGACCATCCCCTCCGTCTCCCCTCGAAGAAGCGCATGTTTTTTGCGCAGGGCGGCAAGCTCCTGGAAAAAGGAAGTCAGGGATTTGGCGAAAGCGCCGCGGTTCCAGTCCAGCCAGGTCACCGGGCTGTCAATGCAGTACGGATTGTTGTTTCCCTTCTGGGTATTTCCGTGTTCATCCCCCGCCAGCAGTACCGGCGTTCCCTGGGCGAGCATCAGCATTGCAAGCGCGTTTTTCATCTGTCGGAGCCGCATGGCCCGGACCGTTTTTTTTCTGGACGGTCCTTCGCAGCCGCAGTTCCAGGAAAACTCAGTCGGAGCGCCGTCCCTGTTGTCTTCACCGTTTTCTTCGTTATGCTTCCCGTCATAGGAAACCAGATCCATCAGTGTGAAACCGTCATGTCCGGTGATCGAATTCAGGATTCCCTTCTGTCCGGAACAGGCCCTCATCCGGCCGGCGAATGCCTCCAGAAAGTTCTCATCTCCTTTGAGCAGATGACGGCTGTCGTTTCGGAAACCGTCATTGAAATCCGCCAGATGGAAGGATCCGGCCTGGTCCTTCATATATTCCGGAGAAAAATCAAAATACGTACTGATGATCTTTACCCGGCGGAGTCGGGGGCTGACGCTGGCTGCGAAAACAATCCGCTCATCCGCCAGAAGGCGGAAACCGTCAATATGATATTCACGCACCCAGTAACTCAGAATGTCCTCCGCCAGAGCCGGATCCATCCCCTCCGGGAACGCGAATTCCATGATCAGTTCCATCCCGCGTTCATGCATGGATTTCACAAGATCCATCACTTCCAGATCCGGATCACCGTCGGCGGAATAAGCCATTTTCGGCGCATAATACCAGCTCTTCGTATATCCCCAGTAATTGATGCGCACCGGATCGGATACATGGTTTTTCTCTGCAGCATCCGTCTCGGAATTCGCAGCCGCAGGATCCGCAGCCGCACGTTTATCCGCTGTGCCGGCGGCAGAATCCGGCAGAACCGGTGCTTCCGGTCTTCCCGGATAGGCCCGCCGCTCCGGGTACATCATTTCTTCAAACTCATACGCGGGCATCAGAATCAGCTGATTTACGCCGAGCTTCTCCAGATATCCGAGTTTTTCCTTCAAACCGGCAAATGTACCGCGCCTGCGGACTCCGGAAGAAGCCCCCATTGTATAACCGCGCACATGAAGATAGCAGGAAATCACGTCCGGCCATGCAAGGCGCGGGCTGACATCCTCCTCCCAGTGGAATTCGACTGACCGCAGCCGCCCCCGGATGGAATGCTCGGTTCGTTTTTTCCGGCTGCCGAACGGAGTCCTTCCGACGACAAGACGGGCCGCCGGGTCCGTCACCACGCGTCCGTCGATCCGGTAATTGTACTCAAGATCGGTTATCTTCGGGCCTTCGATCCGGATGCTCCGCAGATCTCCCAGCCAGGGCATCACCGGAAGGGGCACTTCCGTGAGGATATGCTCCGTTCCCTTTTCATAAAGGATCAGAGAAGCCGGCACATCTCCCCTGACAACAACCGTAAACTCCGCCATGGTTCCCTTTGCTTCGGTGCCTGGCATAATATTTTTACCGGCAGAAACATTCAATTGAAAATCATTTCCGGTCACGCATCTGCCTCCTTTCGTGCCCGGGAAGGAACTTACGTTCAAAGTTCCTCCGGAAGTCGGGACTTGTCCTTGCGCAGAATAAAGCTCACAGCTTTATCTGCAGCTCGACGGGACAATGGTCCGAACCGAATACTTCTGTATGAATTGATGCAGAAATCAGTTGTTTTTCAAGTGCTTTCGAAACGCAGAAGTAGTCGATCCGCCATCCTGCGTTCTTTTCCCTGGCCCTGAAGCGATAGGACCACCAGCTGTAGATGCCCTCCGCATCCGGCTGAAAATACCGGAAGGTATCAATAAATCCGGCATCCAGCAGCGCAGAGAATTTCGCCCGTTCCTCATCGGTAAAACCGGCGTTATGATGGTTTGTTTTCGGGTTTTTCAGATCGATCTCCCGATGAGCGACATTCAGATCGCCGCAAAAAATCACACTCTTTTTTGCATCCAGTTCTTTCAGGTAGCGCAGGAAGGCGTCTTCCCATTCCATCCGGTAGGACAGTCTGGCCAGTTCATTCTGAGAATTCGGCGTATATACCGTCACAACATAATAGTTTTCATATTCGAGGGTAATGACGCGGCCTTCCTGGTCGTGCTCCTCCTGCCCGATCCCATAGAAAACGCCCAGCGGGTGATGCTTCGTAAAAATCGCCGTCCCGGAATAGCCTTTCCGTTTTGCATAATTCCAGTACTGTTCATAACCGGGCAGATCCAGTTCGATCTGGCCCTCCTGCAGCTTGCTCTCCTGAATACAGAAAAAATCCGCCTGTTCTGCGAGCAGATAATCCGTAAACCCTTTTTGCACACAGGCGCGAAGCCCGTTGACATTCCATGAGATCAGTTTCATATCAATTCTCCATTCCCTTTTAACAGACAGTATACCATCTTTTGGAGAACATTCCTACCTGTTTTGCAAAAAACGCTGTTCGATAGATCCCGTCTTCGTTCCTGCCGGCTCTTCCGCAATCGGCCGCAGGAAAGAAGACGGCATCTGGCTTTTCCCGTTTCGCTCGTGCAGATACCAGAGAAACAGCCGGTACCGTGCACGGGTCATGCCTACGTAAAAAAGCCGTCGTTCTTCTTCCAGATCTTCCTCCAGCCGGGCTTTCCGGTATGGCAGGATCCCTTCATTGAGATCCGGCAGAAATACTGTGTCAAATTCGAGGCCCTTGGAGGCATGCAGGGTGGACAGGATCACTCCTTCCTCCGACGATTCCTGTCTCCGGGAGCGGCTTTTTTTCATTCCCTCCGTCCATTCTTCCCATGTCCGGTACAGCCCGGCGCTCTCCTGGAGTTCATCCAGCACCTGCAGCAGCTGTTCCGGCCGGATTCCCTTTTCGCGTGCATAATCCGTAAGCCAGTCTTCGTAGCCGACCGCCTTCCGGATGTAATTGACCGCCGCATACGGTGCCATTCCCTCCATCTGGAGCAGGTCGTCCTCCAGCTGGCCGGCCCGCTCCGCCATCCAGTCCTGTGCCTGGTAGTAGGAACGGATGTGATCGAAGGAAAAGGTTTCGCCCTCGGTGCAGCTGCGGCTCAGATACCGAAGGGGCCGGTTCATGATCCGGAAGAAATCACTCCGCCTCCGTTCCCCGGAGGCCAGGCGCAGATACGCCGTCAGATCCTTGGTAATCCAGTGGTCCGCCAGGGAAGGCAGTCCATCCCGGAGGCGGAAAGCGATTCCATAGCGCATCAGTACTTCGGCAAAGTATCCGCATTCGGATTTTGTACGGGACAGTACGGCAATCTGATCCGGAGGCGTTCCCCTGCTCTCCTCCGCCAGGATCTCTTCGGCCAGCGTTTTCCCTTCACTCCACAGGTCAGAAAATCCATGAAGCACCACCTGTCCCGGCTTTTCCCGGGAAAGATTTTCGGCCGGCCGGATCTGTTTCTCATAACGCTGCCGGTTCTCTTCGATGACTTTTCGCGCCAGCAAAGTGATTACCGGCGCGCAGCGGAAGTTTTCTTCGAGTACGTAGACCGCCGCACCGGGATAGTCTTTCGGAAAATTCAGCATGATCGATGGCTTTGCGCCGCGGAAGCGATAGATGGACTGATCGTCGTCGCCGACGGCAAAGAGATGATTTTCCGGCATGGCAAGCATTCGCAGGACCTGATACTGCAGAGAATTGATATCCTGGAATTCATCCGTGAGGATATATCGGAAGCGTTCCTGCCATTTCTTCAGGATCTGCGGATAACCGTCGAAAAGTTCAAAGCATTTCAGAAGCAGATCATCAAAATCCAGACGGTGTTCCCGTTCGAGCCAGTCCCGATATCCCTGATAAATCTGACGGAAAACGTCGTCGGGACAGATGCTGCTGTAAAAGCAGGAGGGATCGATCCGTTCGTTTTTGAGCATGGAAATTTCCGAAGCGATTCCGCTCAGGAATTCCGTGTCCTGATTCCAGGCGAATCCGGAACGGTTTAACAGATGTTCCAGAATTGCGTAACGTTCCTCGTCCCGCAGCAGGTCGCTGGCGCGGTAATGCCAGGATAATCTCAGGATCTGGAAGAAGACGGCATGAAAGGTGCCGAAAGATACCCTGCCGGAAATCTCCTCCCCGGCCAGGGCGCGGAAACGGCTGCGCATCTGACCGGCAGCGGCTCTGGAAAAGGTAATGACCAGGATATCCTCCGGGGGTACATGCCGCTGCCGGATCAGATACAGGATCCGATGGGTAATCACGAGGGTTTTGCCGGAACCCGGTCCGGCCAAAATCAGCGCGGGGCCGTCCCCGTGAGAGACAGCGGCGCGCTGTGAAGAAGTCAGGGCAGACGCCTTCGCTGCCCCGGCGGACGCGTTGTCCGCATCCGCTTTATATATGGAATTTTTCATTTACAGATATTTCCGGTACAGCTTCTCATTTCGAAAGCTTGTCGATTGCGTTTCTGACACGGCGGAGCGTCTCCTCCCTGCCAAGCACTTCCATGATTTCCGTGGCGCCGGCCGGCGTAACACTTTTCCCGGAAACGGCAATCCGAAGCGGCCACATCATGGTGTTCATCTTGATCTGCTTTTCGTCTTTGCAGCGTGTTGCCATGGCAAAAAGGGAATCATTGTCAAACGTATCCAGCGCTTCCAGCTCCGGCAGCATGACCTTCAAAACATTCAGCGCAATTTCCGGATCCGTCTTTGCTTTCTTGTTTGTGTAAATCTGCGTGTCATATTCGGGCATTTCCTCGAAAAAGACGATCATCGGGCAGAGATCCGGATAAATCTCGATCCGGGTCTTCACCATGGCGGCAATCTTTTTCAAATCCAGGTCCTTATGGATGACACTGCGGATGTAAGGAAGCGCCTCTTCATAAAAGCGGTCAAAATCCATCGCTTTCAGATATTCGCCGTTCATCCATTTCAGTTTCTGGATGTCAAACACGGCCGGCGATTTGCTGATATGATGATAGTCAAACTCTTTCACCAGCTCTTCCAGGGAAAAGATCTCCCGATTATCCTCCGGACACCAGCCCAGCAGTGCCACATAGTTGACGATCGCCTCCGTTACAAACCCCTGCTCCAGCAGGTCCTCGAAAGAGGAATGTCCGCTGCGCTTGCTCAGCTTTGCGTGATTTTCATCGGTAATCAGCGGGCAGTGGATATACACCGGCACTTCCCATCCGAAGGCTTCATAAAGGCGATTGTATTTCGGCGCGGAGGAGAGATACTCGTTCCCGCGCACCACATGGGTGATTCCCATCGTATGGTCATCCACTACGTTCGCAAAATTGTATGTGGGATAGCCGTCGGATTTGATCAGAATCATATCGTCCAGCTCCGCGTTTGGCACTTCGATCTCCCCGTAGATCTCATCGACAAATTTCGTTGTGCCTTCCGCAGGGACGTTCTGGCGGATCACATATGGGATGCCGGCAGCAAGATTTGCCTCGATCTCTTCCTTCGACAGATGCAGGCAGTGTTTGTCATACACCGTGATTTCCTTGCCCCCGATGGAGGTCTTCAGGCTTTCCAGACGTTCCTTGGTACAGAAGCAGTAATACGCTTCGCCCTTTTCAATGAGCATCTTTGCGTATTTCATATAAATACCCTGCGCCTGGCGTTCGCTCTGAACGTAAGGTCCGACACCGCCGTCCTTGTCCGGTCCTTCGTCATGCTTCAGGCCGGTTTTCTCCAGCGTGCGGTAGATGATCTCCGTCGCCTCTTCCATATACCGTTCCTGGTCCGTATCTTCGATCCGGAGCATAAACGTACCGCCCGCATGTTTTGCAATCAGATAAGCGTACAGTGCGGTTCTCAGGTTCCCTACGTGCATCCGTCCGGTGGGACTGGGTGCAAATCTTGTTCTCACCTGCATATTCATCAAGTCTTCCTCTCTGTTGTTTTGTATATTTTCAACGAAGGCGGCCAGGCCGTCTGCGTGAACATATCCCGTTTCCGTTTTTCGTTTCCTGCGCCCGTCTTTATTTCAGCCGGATCTGTCTGGAGATACTCAGCGCCACCATCATTTCCGCCATCAGGAACACGATGGATGTGCCTCCATAGCTTACAAACGGCAGCGTAATTCCTGTGGTCGGGATGACATTAGTTACCACGGCGATATTCAGAACCACCTGAAGGGCGATATGGACAAAGATCCCGGAGGCGATCAGCGAGCCGAGCAGATCCGGCGCATTCCGTGCGATAAAAAAGAGCCGGTACAGCAGAAATACGAACAGCAGAATAACGATGATCGCCCCGAAAAGGCCCAGTTCCTCGCAGATAATACAGAAAATCATGTCATTCTGCGCCTCCGGCAGCGCTTCCAGCTTCTGCGTACTGTTGCCCAGTCCTTTGCCGAACAGTCCTCCGGATCCGATGGCGTACAGGCCCTGCATCACCTGGTATCCGCCCTCCTCTGCATATGCCTCCGGATTGGTCCAGACCAGAATCCGCTGTGCCCGGAATCCTCCGGCGCCGGAAGTCGCCCGCGGGATTAAGATCAGCAGCAGAATCCCGACGGCCGCAACCATGACGGCGAGCAGTACAATAAAGCCCTTTGTCTTCGGATGGACGATAAAAATCAGGATCGCGCTGATCCCCGCGATGATCACGGCGGTACTCAGGTTTTCCGTAAAGCCGTAGGTAAGCAGGGCCGCCAGTCCGCCGAAGGTAAAAACGATCAACGGCGCCTTGATCCCCTTCATTTTGTTCCCCATTCGGACAATCAGGAACGAGAGAAACAGGATCACGGCCAGCTTCGCCAGCTCTGCGGGCTGAAAGGACAGCGGGCCCATACGGATCCACCTGCGCGCTCCATTGACCGTTGTCCCGATAAACTTGGTAATGATCAGAAGGAAGCAGGAAACGACGTACAGATGCGGGCTGAATCGGATATACCACTGATAATTGATATTCGAGCCGATAATCATGGCTGCCACGGATACAATACTGATCACCGCCTGTTTTCCGAAAAAGTACATGTCGTTCTCGAAATTGACGCTGGCTTCATAGGCGCTCGTGCTGTACAGCATGACAAGCCCGAAACAGGTCAGCAGAATAACCGCCGCCAGAAGATTATAGTCATAGTAATCCCTGGGAGCAGCCGTCGCATTCCTGTCCCTGACCAGGTGCAGTCCCGAAAAACTGCCGGAGAATGGATGATTTCCTTTCCCGTTGTCTGCCATTCACATTACCTCTGCTTCTTTTTCATTCTCTGCACAAAGGGCCGGAAGACCTGCCCCGGATATGCAGTACCATGGCTCCGATTGTAAATCATACCGGAATCAAAGTCAACTTCCACCTCGTCTTCGTCCGCGCAAATCCACCTCGTCTCCGTCCGCGCAGACAGTGTTCAGAAATCGCTTACACAGCCCTCAAAAAACTTCATGGGAATTCCCCTGAGACAAAAAGGCCGTCAGCAAAGGCATCCTCCATGCAGGCCTGCGCCTGCCGGAGCGCCCTGTGACAGCCTTCCGGTTCTCAGGAACATACGGTTCCCTGTTATGACGAACTGGTAAAGAATCAGTTATTGATCAGCTTATCCTCGCCGTTCCAGCTGTAGAGCTTGCGGATCTCTTCACCGATCAGCTCCGACGGATGCTCCGCCGCGCGCTTGCGCATCGCTTTGAAATGAACCTGTGCGCCAGCGTCGGACATATCCAGCAGGAATTCCTTCGCAAAGGTACCGTCCTGGATATCGGCCAGAATCTTCTTCATTGTCTTCTTAGTCTCTTCCGTGATGATCTTGGGACCGGTGACATAATCGCCATATTCCGCCGTATTGGAGATCGAATAACGCATTCCCGCGAAACCGGACTGATAGATCAGGTCGACGATCAGCTTCATCTCGTGGATGCACTCAAAATATGCGTTGCGGGGATCATATCCGGCTTCCGTCAGAGTCTCAAAACCAGCCTGCATCAGAGCGCAGACACCGCCGCACAGAACGGCCTGCTCACCAAACAGATCCGTCTCTGTCTCGGTACGGAAGGTTGTCTCCAGAAGTCCCGCACGGGCTCCGCCGATGGCAAGACCGTAAGCGAGTGCCTTGTCCAGCGCCTTGCCGGTGGCGTCCTGATAGACAGCCACAAGGCACGGAGTGCCCTTGCCGGCCTGATATTCGGAGCGGACCGTGTGGCCCGGTGCCTTCGGAGCGATCATCGTAACGTCAATGTTCTTCGGCGGAACGATGCATCCGAAATGAATATTGAAGCCATGTGCAAACATCAGCATATTGCCTTCTTCCAGGTTCGGCTCGATGTCCTTTTTATAAAGCGCAGCCTGCTTTTCATCATTGATCAGAATCATAATGATATCCGCCTTTTTAGCGGCTTCCGCTGCGGTAAACACCTCAAATCCCTGTTCCACAGCCCTGTTCCAGGATCTGGAACCTTCGTAAAGGCCGATGATAACATTGCAGCCCGACTCTTTCAGATTGAGCGCATGGGCATGTCCCTGGCTGCCATAACCGATGATGGCGATTGTCTTTCCCTCAAGGTAAGAAAGATCACAGTCTTCCTGGTAAAAAATTCTTGCTGACATTTTGCTACCTCACTTTTTCAAAAAACATTTCTCACTTTATAGTTCAAAACCCGTTCTGCCGCTGCGGCAGAAGGATTTCAAAGCTATCAACCCCAAAACACGGATCTCCACAGAGAACCGGCGGAAAACACGAAGCGGCTCCATATCCCCTTACAGGTACCGCACGTCATCGGATCCCCTGCTCAGTCCGGTAATGCCGGTCCTTGCGATTTCAAGAATATCATAGTCCTTCAGCAGGCGGATAAACGCGTCCAGTTTGTTCTGCTGGCCTGTGAGTTCTATGATCAGGGAATCCATGCCGACATCGACGATCTTGCCGCGGAAAACGTTGGCCATTGTGATCACGCTCTGCCGCTGATCATCCGCCACCCGGACCTTTACCATCACCAGTTCCCTGCTGACGCTGCTCTCCGGGCGGAGCGTCTTGATATCCACAACGTCAATCAGCTTGCCCAGCTGTTTGCGGATCTGATCCAGGATCTGCTCATCGCCCTCGGCAACAACAGTCATTCTTGAAAACCTCGGATCAGCGGTCTCGCCGACCGTCAGACTCGTGATATTATATCCGCGGCGGCTGAAAAGACCGGAAACACGGCTGAGTACGCCGGAAGTATTTTCTACGAGTAACGACAATACCATTCTCATGCTGCATTCTACCTCATTCCGGCCGGAAACCCTTTGCCGGACCCTATTTTTCTTGTACCATTTGAGGTTAAGAAACTGTCACGAAATAACCTGTGCACAGCAAGCTGCATTTTGCAGATTATTTTGATACTGTTCCTAACTATAGCAACCGCCTCTTTGTTTGTCAACCATACACACTGAGAATGCCCTCTGCCACCGCTTCGGCCATTTCCTCCCGGTGATTGTTGAAGAACGTCATATCATCCGCATCGTCGATAAACGCGGATTCCAGCAGTGCATACGTCACGCCGAGCTCCCGGCAGATATTCATATTGTACAGGTCTCCGGTTACGATACCGCCCGCCCACAGGGAGAATCCGAGATTTTTGACCCTGGTCAGAACCGCTCTCTCCGGTTTGGTATCTCCGCTGTTGACCCGGCTCGAACTCATATAAAATCCAAGGCCCTTGTAGGATCCGTTTCCCCCGGTATCCTTATTGGACGCAGCCGTTGCGTTAAAATGGATCTCCAGCACGTAATCATACTTTGTCAGATCCACCAGATCCGAATGCGATTTCAGAATGCTCAGGATGCGGTCGGCATTCGCCCCGCTTCCGGTCACGGAAATCCCGTTGCTGTAGATATAGGATTTATGCAGCGAATACATCGAACGGTTGATATCTCCGTTGAGAAAATAATCAACGACGACCTTGCCGCTTTTCTTCAGCTTGTTGACAATCAGTTTTGCGAAGATTCTGGTGTACTCCGTCTCATCGCCGAGGGAGGAACTCGCTCCGGAATCACTGCCGTAGCAATGCCCCGGCACAATCAGAATCCGGTTGTTCGGCCGGGAGGTAATGACACCGCTGCTGTTTGTCTTATACCCGTTCTCCTTGCCTTTGATCAGCAGCTTCCCGTCCGACTGGAAGTAATAATCCTTTCCTTTGATCGTCATCACGCCGGTCTGCACCGCGCCGGTCTCCGGATCCAGATAATATTTGTAATCCCCGATCTTCACAAATCCGGTCACACGCACGCCGTTTTTGTCGACGTAATATTTTTTGCCGCCGGCCTTGATCCAGGTTTTCTTCAGGTATTCGCCCTTTCGAAGGCTGTAATAATACCATTTGCCTTTCTTTTTCGTCCATCCGCCGATCTTCTTGCCGGTCTTTTTCCCGTTCTTGTCGACCTGATATCCGTCCGGCGTATAAGTATTCTTCAGGATTGTGCCGTCCTCACCGACGTAATAGGTGTCCTTCACCCATGCGTTCGTCACCATGACACAGTCACTCCCGAAGTATCTTTTTTTCTTTTTTATCTTTACCCAGCAGTTATAATAGGCCCGGCCTTTCGTCCCCGTCTTTCCCGTTGGCTTAAAGTAATAATACTTCCCGTCCACCTCGGTAAACCCGGTCAGCAAAAGCCCCGTCTTTTTGTCAAATCCGAACTTCCGCTTTCCGATCTTATGAACACCCGTAAACTGCCGGCCCAGTTTTCCCAGATCTCCCTCGGTCCGGAAATACCGGATCCCTTCCGAAGTCTTGACCCATCCGGTCTTCAAAACACCCTTTTTCGTAAAATAATAGTGGAAACTGCCGATTTTCTGATAGCCCTTCAGGGTCTTGCCGTCGGAATAATAGTAGACCTTACTCCCGCTTTTTTTCCATCCGCTCTCGGCTGCCATCGTACCGGATGCAAACAGTCCGGTCAGCAATGCCGCCAGCAGCCAGAGAAAGATGCGTCTTGTCCAATTATGTTCCCTGGTTAACACACGATTCATCTGTCTGTCCCCTTCTTTGCAACAGATCCTTCTGTATGAAATGTCGGATCCACATTATGAAAAGTCAGACCGCAATGGCCTGACTGTTCTTTATCATACACATATTTTCGCGGCGATGCAAGAATAAAAAAACAGGTTTTGGATCCGCCCGTTTTATTTTCCGTTAATACAGTAGGAAATGATGCTTTTTCTGGTGACGATTCCGATAAATGTCTTATGATCGTCAATCACAGGTACGAAGTTCTGATTCATCGCCGTCTGAATCAGCTCCTCCATATCACAGTTGATATTGACCGGCTGATTGTCCCGAAGGCGTTTCAGCTGACGAACCTGCAGTCTGGTGACCAGCGATTCGATATCTCCTTTGTAGGCTTTCAGCGCCCAGAGAATATCTCCTTCCCGCAGGGATCCAACGTATCCCCCTTTTTTATTCAGAACCGGCACCGATGTATAACGATACTTCTCCATGACATCCATCGCCTGTTCCAGCGTATCTTCATCGAAGACATAGATCACATCACTCTTAGGTACAAGATAAAACAGAATATTCATACAGCCCCCCTTGAAGTCATGGTTGATAACAGCCTGACAAATCCGGTGCGGATGAAGGCTTTCCCCGAAAGCCGCCCCCCACGCAGCTTTGCGCGCAGAACACGCACAAAGATTATATATTATATTTTAACAAACCCCCGAAATCCCGTCAATGTTGTTCCTGATCCACATGATTCACGATGTTGTTCCTGATCCACAGGATTCACGATTCATGACTCCGGATATACTCTTTCAGGAACGCGTACATCTCATCTTCGAGCGGAGGGCATCCGGCAAGCGTGTGGCGAAACAGCCTGGTACAGCTGCCGATCCCGAGAACGCCGCTTTTGCCCCGATGTCCCTGTCCGATGGCGACCGGTTCCTTCAGTTTCGAAAGGAGCCCCTCTTCGGACAGGCGTTCCAGCGCGGGTATCAGACATCCGTAGCATCCGCTGCAGCTTTCTACCGCATTCACATTCATCGCCAGAGAACAGACGTGTGAAAATCCTTTCCTCACCGCATCAATCTCCCACGGAGTCTCATCCGGGCCAAGTTCCCGAAGACTTTCCTCTCCGGGTTCCCGAAGGCTTTCCTTTCCGGGTTCCCGAACGTTTTCTCCTGCGTCGGCAGCATACGCATCTTCTGTTCCGGCAGGAAGATAATGAAAGGAATGAATCTCTGCGCCGGACAGATCCGCACTGCCGCAGCCCAGTGCGGCAGCTGTGCCGATATACGGCACGTCCGAAGGCTGTACGCCGATCAGGGAACAGCCGAATACATCACACAGGACCGGATCTGCCGCTGCAAAAATCCGGTCCTGCCGGATCGGATTGCCGCCGTCCTCCATCGTCATGTCACCGCAGATACTGTCCACAATCACAAAATCCTGATGGATGCCTGCGCTCAGATGTCCGATGGGATCGTGCAGCCCCAGCCGGTGAAAGCGTCGTTTTTCACTGTTGGGCAGCAGGCCTTTCATGTTTTTCAGCGCACAGGTGATCCTTGTCTGACAGTGTCCTTTCAAAACCGGCAGGTTGATCAGAAACTCGATGTCCAGCGCCCGTTTGCAGATATTCAGCTGCATGCCTTTACAGTCGACGGATACCGGTCGTTCCTTCTGCATATCCCAGAAGGG
>CACXHD010000037.1 GCA_902767335.1 uncultured Lachnospiraceae bacterium | reverse complement strand
GCGATCACGGAAGCCGGCAAGGACGACGGCGTTTACGGTTATGCTATAAACACTTCCAACAACCAGGACGGCTGGTACAACATCATTTACGATTACGGCGGACAGGTCATCACCGACGACCACAAGGGCACGACCATCGGCTCCGACGAAGCGAAAGCCGGTATGGAAAAACTGCGCCAGATCCTTGAAGTTTCCGCTCCGCAGACCACGGTTGCCGAGACCGGTACCGACTCTCTGTTCCAGTCCGGACTGTGCGCTATGATCACACAGGGTTCCTGGATGATCAACAACTTCTACAAGAGCGAGAATTCCGCTGATTATGCATGGGCTATGCTTCCCTATGCGGATGTCAACGAGAACGGCGCCTGCGACGAAGGTGAGCGCTACTCCTGCTACAACGGCCTTGGCTGGGCTGCTTCCTACCAGGTTGCAGATCCGGATGCCGCTTACAGCCTGATCTCCTATTTCTGCTCAGAAAAAGGCCAGATCGAACAGGCTGAACTCGGCGTTACCATGGGCGGTATGAAGGGTGTTTCCGATGCTTTCGCAAACGCATTCGAAGGCATGGATGTTTCCGCATTCACCAGAGCTGAGGAAGAAGGCGATCTGTACTTCCGTCCGTACACCAGAAATACGACCGTATGGGAAGATGCGATCCAGCAGGCCGGTGCATTCCTTGATGCATGGCAGGATCCCTCCAATCCGGAGCTCATGGCTTCCGCGTGCGACGCTGCTCAGGCGATCATCGAAGAAGCGATTGCAAACGAGTAATTCTGAAGCCTGAGGCCGGGGATGATCCCGGTCCTCCCACGGAACAAAATTGCTTTCAGAACGGCAGGTGGATATCTGCACCTGCCGTTTTTCTTTATCGGATCTCAGGATGACATCCTGCGGCCGGTAACAGGAGGGAGGAATTCATTTGTTTAAAAAAATGACTCCTGCGCAGAAGACAGAGGCGAAATGGGGGCTGCTGTTTGTGGCGCCGACCATCATCGGTCTGCTCGTCCTTAACTTCTACCCGATTTTCAACACAATCTATCAGTCTTTCTGCAAAACAGGAGATTTCGGAAAGGGAAATACGTTCGTAGGCCTGGCAAACTATTCGAAGGTTCTGCAGGCTTCCGAAACATGGCAGTCTCTCTGGAACACAATTAAATACGCGATTATCGAAGTTCCCTTCGGCATTGTGATCGCCCTGATCCTTGCCGTTCTGCTGAACAAGAAAATCGGCGGCCGTTCCATCTACCGTACCATCTTCTTCCTGCCGATGGTCTGCGCGCCCGCAGCCGTCGCCATGGTCTGGAAATGGCTTTACAATACGCAGTTCGGTCTTCTGAACAACGTCCTTCACACGAATGTGGCGTGGATTTCCGATCCGAACATCGCGTGGATCTCGATCGGCGTCATCGGCGTATGGTCGATCATCGGTTACAACATGGTCCTGTTCATCGGCGGTCTTCAGGAAATCCCCGGAGACTTCTATGAAGCGGCTTCCATCGACGGAGCGAACGGACTGCGTCAGTTCTTCTCCATCACTGTGCCGCTGCTTTCGCCCACCACATTCTTCATCGTTCAGACCAGAATCATCGGCGCGCTGACAATCTTCGACCTGATGTTCATGGTTATGGACAAGACCAACGTGGCGCTCAAGAAAGTACAGTCGATCGTCTATCTTTTCTATCAGTATGCATTTACCAACGGCAATAAGGGCTACGGCGCAACGCTCGTCGTGATCCTCCTGGTATTTATCATGATCATCACGGTGATCCTGCAGCAGGTAGAGAAGAAAGTCGTATATCACAATTAAGGAAAGGGGGCCGAAACAATGGAAGGTGCTGAAGCCAGAGCAAAACGCAATCTTGTGATCACTCACATTGTGCTTATCATCATGGCATTCATCATGCTGGTTCCCTTTGCATGGATGATCCTTACAGCCCTGAAGACAAATCAGGAGTCTATATCGGTCAATCCGTTCTACATTCTCCCGCACAGCGGATGGCACTGGGAGAATTTCGGAACAGTCTGGAAGAGCTACAACTTTGTCATTCTGTATAAGAACACGCTCCTGATGATTTTCTTCCGCGTTGTCTGCGCATGCCTGACCGCTACGATGGCCGGCTACGCATTCGGACGTCTGAAATTCCCGGGAAAGCGCCCGCTGTTCGCGCTGGTTCTGATCCAGATGATGGTTCCCGCGCAGATTTTCATCATTCCCCAGTACCTGATGGTTTCCAAGATGGGAATGCTCAATACCACATTCGGTCTTGTCTGGCCCGGTATTGTGACTGCGTTCGGTACATACCTGCTGAAGACTGGTTATGAAGGTCTTCCCAAAGAACTGGAGGAAGCTGCCAGCATCGACGGCTGCAGCGTTCCCGGACGTTTCCTGCATATTATGATGCCCCTGACCCGAAGCTCCATGGTTTCCCTGGGTATCTTCACTGCAGTGTTTGCGTTCAAAGATCTGATGTGGCCGATGATCGTCTGCACCAATGCAAATACGACCACGCTTTCCGCGGGTCTTGCCAAGATGCAGGGTCAGTACGGCAGTGAGTATCCGACCATGATGGCTGCCGCGACGCTTGCCGTTCTGCCGATGGTCATCATCTACGTGATCTTCCAGAAACAGTTCGTGGAAGGTATTGCGACTTCCGGCGGAAAACTTTAAAATAGATTTTGCCGGAGACGGAGGAAGCGAAAAGGAATTGATCCGTGCTTTCTTCACTACAGACAGATTATCAGTGAATTGACTGACACCATGGGCTGCCTTTACCGGCAGCCCCTTTTCAACCGGCGCAGCCGGATCTGCTCCCCGGAGCATTCTTTTTGAGGTAGACATGAACCAGCGGAAAAAGACAGGAAAATGGGATGCCTTTCGGCTTTCGGAGAAAGAAAAAATCAAAGACCTGACCCTCCGGCAGAAACTGCAGTACATTCTTGATTATTACTGGCTGTGGATCCTCGGAATCGGGATCGCGCTGTTTCTGATCATCTATATGGTTTACCGGGCCGGGTTTGCCGTCAAGGATTACTGGTTCTATGCGGTCTTTGCCAACACTATGGAAAACGGCGGCAACCATTCTCCGCTCTGGGAAGACTACGTATCCTATGCCGGATATGATACCCGGCAGAAAAATGTGGAAATGAACGCTTCCTCCTATTTTGACCCCTCGGTCTCCGGCGGCACGAACAACAGCTATTATCAGGCGTTTGTCGCACTAACCGAGTCAGGCGCCCTGGACGTCGTCGTTCTCGGCGAGGAAGGTCTGAAGGCCGTCGGAAGCAGCGGACGCCTTCTGGATCTGCGGGATGAAAAATGCGGTTCCATTCTGGAGGATTATGCGGACCGTATCGTATACTGTATCCCCTACGACGAGGAGTACAGCAGGGATCCGGTACCGGTGGGCATTGATCTGTCCGACAGTCTGCTGGTGACCAGGTACCATCTGTACCCGGACGACTGTGTTCTCGGGATCAGTGCCTATACACAGCGCCCGGAGAGTGCCGCGACATTTCTGAAATTCGTACTGCAGGAGGATTGATATGGGAAGACTGATTGGCGGTCTGCTGGATAACGACAGTACCTTTGGAAGGATCATGACCCGGTGCGGGATTATCATCGGGGCGAATCTTATGTTCGTCCTTTGCTGTCTGCCGGTGATAACCATCGGTCCCGGGCTGGCGGCATTATATTACGTCATGCTGAAAACCCTTCGCGGAGACGGCGTTCTGAATCCCTTCAAGGAATTCTGGCACGGCCTGAAGATGAATTTCAAGCAGGGAGTGCTTTGCTTCCTGCTTTTCGCCGGACTTGCCGCCATACTGGTACTGGATATCCGGTTCTGTGAATACCAGGGCGGCGTATTGTCCCTTTTCAAATATGCCTGTTATGCCCTGCTGATTCTCCTCGGGGTTCTTTTCATCTATCTGATGCCGGTTATGGCTGCATTCGAAGATACCATTCCGCACCTGATCCGCAATGCGTTTTTCTTCGCCGCCCGAAGACCTCACAAAATGATTCTGGCCGCGCTGCTGTATGCGGTACCCGCTGTGGTAACGGTCATCGACACGCACATGCGCCCGCTGTATGGATTTCTGTGGACAGTGTGCGGTTTCGGGCTGATCACCATGATGGTTTCGGAGCTGCTGATCAAAGATTTTGAGGAATTCCTCCCGGCAGAAGAAGCGCCGGACGAAATCCCGGCCGGGGATGTTCCGCCAAAAGCCTCCGAGAGGAAAATCCTGAAAGAAATGCGCAGACTGGATGAGTGACTCGGGATGGGGGCATCCCGGCAGGTTTGGGCAGAAAATCGGAAGGAATTGCGCAGGCCGGGGCCGGGCGAATGGCTCGGGCGCTGCACAGAAAACGAAAGAAAACGCGCAGACCGGAGCCGGACGGGTGGCACAGGCAGGGCTGCACAGAAAATCGGAAGGAATTGCGCAGACCAGGGCCGGGCGAGTGCTCCGGATATGGCTGCGCAGAATAGCGAAAAACTGCGCTGACTGGGCGAGTGCTCCGGATATGGCTGCGCAGCAGAAGGAAATACGACATGAATCAAAATCTGTATCGTCTTCACGATTCCGACCAGCGGTTTACAGATCTTCGTCCTCTCTTCTCCGGCCGGGAGCAATGCACGCCGCTGCACTGCTGGGGCCCGGGGGTCCGACCCAATTACATCATTCATTATATTCTGGACGGGGAAGGCATCTACAGAGTCGGAGACGAAACCCTCCGGCTGCATGCAGGTGAGGGATTTCTCATTGAGCCCGAGGTCCAGACCTTCTATCAGGCGGACGCGCATCATCCCTGGACCTACTGCTGGGTCGGCTTTGACGGCACACTGGCCCCGGAGCTGGTCCGGGAGCTCGGACTGGGCCAAAACCGCCTGACTTTTTATTGTGCGGAGAAGGAAGAACTGGAAGAAGTGTTTTCCACTCTTCTGAAATATCAGAGTTTTTCGGCGGTCAATGATCTGATCCTGCAGAGCGCCCTCTTCCGTTTCTTTGCGATCCTGATGAAGGATCTGACCGTCCGGGCGAAGGAGCCCTCCTCCCTGAAAAATGATTATGTCCACGGAGCCGTCCAGTTCATCCGGAATAACTATTACCGTTCCATCACGGTCGAAGACATCGCCGCTTACACGGGAATTAACCGCAGTTATCTCTATACCCTCTTCATCAAAGAAACCGGCATGAGCCCCAGCAATTATCTCAGGAACTTCCGTCTGAGCAGAGCCGCCGAGCTTCTTTCTATCACAAACTATTCGGTTGAAAGCATCGCCTATTCCTGCGGCTATCAGGATCCGCTTGTATTTTCCAAGGCCTTCAAAAAAGAATACCACCAGACCCCGCTGCGGTACCGTCAGAATAACACATTTTATATTTAGCTATTTACAAATGAAATGAATGTGTTATAATAGGTGTACATCACCCGAAGGGAGGTGCAGCTTTGACAAGAATTGACCAGGTGACGCTGCTGGTCCTGCTGAGCGCGGCCGTTGTCTGTGATCTTGAACAGGAGAAGATTCCGAATGCGCTTGTCAGTGCAGGCATGGTATGTGCTCTGGCGGGGCATCTGCTGCGCTCCGGGCCCCGGGGACTGGCTGACGCAGCGGCGGGTTTCGCTCTGCTGTTTCTGCTTACCGTCTGGCTCTGGCTTTTCCGGATGATCGGAGCCGGCGACATAAAACTTCTCTCCATGGCGGGCAGTTTTGCCGGCCCGCGCATGGCCTTTCATTTTCTGATCTGTTCCTTTCTCATCGGCAGTCTGATCTCTCTGGTCCTGCTGATCCGGCGCGGGAATTTTCTTTCCCGGTTTCAATATTTTATAAACTATTTCAAAACGCTTCCGGAATGCGACTCCCTTCCTGCATACCTTCCGGGTGTGACGCAGGACGGACGAATGTGCTTTTCCGTCCCTGTACTTGCAGGTGTCTGGACCACATTCCTGCTGGAAACATTCGTATCGGGAAGGCGCTGACAGACAATACTTTACAGGCGTCTGGACCGCATTCTTTCCGGAAGCGTTTATTTACAGGAAGGCGCTGACAGGCTGCGCCTTCCCGAAGGAGGTATTTACGTGAAAAACAGGATTTTGGCAATCTGCGATCCGGACATTGCCTACGTTGAGCATCTGTCCGATTCGCTCAACCGGGACCCGGCCTTTCCCTGTCAGGCTGTCCCGTTTACACGCACAGATACGCTTCTGACATTTCTGGAGCAAAAACCCGGCAGTGCAGTGCTGATTGCAGAGGAACTGCTCCCTCTTCCGGAACGGTTTCCGCAGCAAAACCATCCATTGCTTTTGCTGACCGCAGCGAAGGATCAGGGAATCTGCCGGTATCAGTCCTGTGACGAGATCATGAAACAAATCTCGGACGCCCTGAAAGCCAACCCCGGACCGCAGCCGCAGGCATCCCGGGCGGAGATGGTTTCCGAATCTTTGTCCGGCGAAATTCCCTGCCGGATCTACGGCGTCTATTCTCCGGTCGGAAGATGCGGAAAAACTACGTTTGCGGTCACCCTTGGGATGATTCTTTCCGAGGAGAAGAGCGCGTTGTATGTCAATATGGAGGGCTGTCATGGATTCGAGGCTTTCGCTGATCTTTCCGAGGCAAAAAACCTGACGGATCTGATCTATATGAAGCGGATGAATGCTCAGGATTCCAAGTGGGATGTCCGCAGTCTTCTCGATGACTGCATCACGCGCTGGGATCCGCTCTGTGTCCTTAACCCGCCTCCGCTCTCCTGCGATCTGGGCGATATCTCGTCAGCGGAATGGAGCGAACTTCTCGACGACGTAAAGTCTTCCGGAGAATATGCGGCCATCGTCCTGGACATCGGATCCAGTATCCGGGATACTGCACAGCTGCTGGATCAGTGTGAACGAATTTACCTTCCGGTTCTGGAAGACCGGATCTCTCAGGGAAAGGTTGCGCAGTTTGAAATGACGCTGGACAAGACCGGATACAGCCGCCTGAAAGACCGGATCTGCAAGGTGGCGGTTCCCCGGCTGCGCAGTGACAGTGAGCTTTCCGCCTTTCCCCGGCAGCTGCTCCGGGGACGGATCGGAAGCTATGTACGACATGTGGTGAGCCGCAATGGATAAAATCATATCATTTGAACAGAACGCCCGGGCCGGCGAAACCGTCCTCCTGCGCCAGAGACTTCTGGAAAAACTGGAATATGACAAGGATCTGACCGATACGGAGATTCTTCAGCTGATCGATGAAGTAATGACGGATCCGTCCGCTCCGTACATCCGTCTCTCAAACCGGGCCGCGGTCCGCTGGGAGCTGTTTAATTCCCTGCGGCGTCTGGATATCCTGCAGGAACTGCTCGACGACAACAGCATCACCGAGATCATGGTGAACGGAACGGACGGAATCTTTATCGAGCGGGACGGAAGGGTGCTTCACTGGGAGAAATCCTTCGCGGATCCGGAAAAAGTCAAGGACATCGTTCAGCAGATCGTCGCCGGGTGCAACCGTGTGGCAAATGAATCTTCGGCGATTGTGGATGCCCGGCTGCCGGGCGGTGAGCGCGTCAACGCTGTCATGCCGCCGATCGCACCGGACGGACCGATTATCACGATCCGGCGTTTTCCGGATGAACCGATCAAAATGGAACAGCTCATAGCCTGGAACAGCATTTCGCAGGAAGCAGCCCGCTTTCTGTATGGATTGACGCGGGCAAAGTATTCGATTTTCATCAGCGGAGGAACCGGCTCCGGGAAAACTACGTTTCTCAATGCCCTCTCCAATGCCATTCCAAAGGATGAGCGAATTATCACGATCGAAGACAACTGTGAGCTCCAGATCCAGAACGCGGAGAACCTTGTGCGGTTGGAAGCCCGCCGGGCGAATGAAGAGGGAGAAGGCGAAGTCACGATCCGGGATCTGATCCGCGCCAGCCTCCGGATGCGCCCGGACCGCATCATAGTCGGCGAAGTCCGGGGTGGAGAGACGCTTGACATGCTGCAGGCTCTCAATACCGGGCATGACGGATCTTTGTCGACCGGTCACGGAAACAGTCCGAAGGACATGCTTTCCCGACTCGAGATGATGGTGCTGATGGCCTCTGAAACCATACCGGTCACCGCAATCCGGCGGCAGATCGCCTCGGGAATCGACATCATGGTCCATTTGTCGCGAATACGCGACAAATCCAGAAAGGTGATGGAAATTCTTGAAATCGACGGCTATGATGTGCCGTCCGGAGAGATCTTAACGCACACATTGTTTTCATTTGCCGAGGAAGGAGAAGACGAAAATGGCAGGATTTTAGGGCGGCTGCAGCGAACCGGCCAGCTAAAACACACAGAAAAACTGAAACGGGCAGGCATTACGGAGGCGGAGCTCTGAAGAATGATCCGGGCGATTACGGCACGTATCATTTCCGGAGAGGAGAACTCGTCCGTATCATCGGAGAATATCTGGCATTGATTCTGCTGATCTGTCTTCTCTTCTACCGGTCGATCCGCCCATTCCCGCTGCTGCTTGCTTTTTATCCGCTGTTTCAGAAACAGCAGCGGGAAGAGCTCCGCAAACGCCGCGAAAACCGTATGCGGGAGGAATTTCTGGACGGAATGAGCTTTCTGCAGACCTCTCTGCAGGCGGGCTATGCCATGGAAAACGCATTTTCCCAGGCGCTGAATGAACTGCGGAAAATCTATGATGACGACGCTTTTATCATGGTCGAGTTTCACTACATTGCCGTTCAGATCCGGATGAATGTTCCCGTGGAAGAGCTGCTTCTTTCCCTGGGCCGCCGGAGTCATACAGAGGATATCCGGAATTTCGCCGAAGTCTATGTGACAGCGCGGCGGGCAGGCGGCGACCTGATCGCCATCATCCGGAACACGATCTCCGGCATGCGTCAGAAAGAAGAGACACGTCGGGAGATTGAAACGGTGCTGGCCGGAAAAAAGATGGAGCAGCAGATCATGAGCTGTATCCCTCTCGCCATCCTTGCCTATGTCTCTGTCACTTCTCCGGAAGCCTTGAGCGGCATGTATCAGACCGGGATCGGGACCCTTGTCATGACTGCCTGCCTTGCCGTTTATGCGGCCGCTTTTCTTCTGGGCCGCAGAATTATGGATATTGCGGTCTGAGACATCTCCGGAAAACGTCGGTAGCTTGAGTAAACATCGGTATCTTGAAAAACGGAGGAACACAAAACCATGTTTCATTGGAAAAGGACGAACGCCGTCCGCCGGAACCGGCGGCACCAGCCGCGCCAGAGGTTCCCGCCGCGGCCGTTGTTTGTTTTTGCCGAGCGGCTGACCCAGTACTTTGCACCGGACCGCACATCCGGGAATAACCGCCGTCTCAATGAGGACCTGATCTCTCTTTCCGGCGGGCGGAAAAGGTATGTTCATGAATATCACGTTCAGAAAATCTACGATCTGCTTCGGATTTCCATTGTTCTGCTCTTCGCCTGTGCCGTTTGTCTGGTCTCTTACGTTACGCAGGATCGGACCATCCCGGAGGGAAAACTGGCAAGACCCGGATATGGGGAACTTTCCAGGACAGAGGAGCTGTCCCTTACATATGAAAATACCGCAGATTCGGTCTCGGCGGATCAAACGGACGATTCCGCAAAACCGCTCAAGACGGTTCCGGTGGATGTCTCCGGCAGAAAATATACCTCCGGGCAGGTGGAGGAGCTGCTGAAGCAGGCGGAGGAGGAAGCTCTGCAGCTGCTCCCGGGAGAAAATATCACAACAGACGAGGTCCGAAAACCGCTCCGGATACGAACGGTTTATGGAAACGGTGCCGTTCGCGCGGAATGGACGATGATGCCCTACGGGGTGATTGGAGAAACCGGTGTGATCGAGGGAGACGTCCCGGAGGAAGGTACGCTTGTCACTCTGGAAGCGGACCTGTCCTGCCAGGGAACGCATCGCATCTGTCAGACGGCCGTCAAAGTTTTTCCTCCGGTCCTTGGGGAGGAAGCGCAGGCCCTTCAGATCGTGGAGAAGGAAATCCGAAAGGCGGACGAACAGAGCAGTCAGGAGGCATTTCTGCAGCTTCCTGCACAGGTAAACGGCCGCCCTGCCCGGTGGTTCTATGCCAGAGACAACACGGCGCTCATCCTTCTTCTGCTCTTTCTTTCGCTGCCCTTTTTCCTCAGCGCGCTGAAAGACCAGCGGATCCGGGAGCAGGCGGAGGAGCGCAGGCAGCAGCTGGAGATGGATTATCCGGACTTGATGTGGAAGATGACGCTTCTGATCGGAGCCGGGATGACCCTGAGCGCCGCGTTTGCCAGAATTGCGGGAGACTACCGGAAAGAAAAGGAAAAAACCGGCCGTCATTATGTGTACGAAGAAATGCTGCAGACCTGCAATGAAATCCGGGACGGGACGTCCGAAGGGACCGCATACGAAAATTTCGGACACCGGTGCGGTCTTCCCCGTTATATCCGGATCGGATCGGTACTCTCCCAGAGTCTCCGCAAAGGATCCAGGGGCCTGGCCCTGGTACTGGAGCAGGAGGCACTGTCCACATCTTCGGAGCGGCGGTCACAGGCTCGTAAACTGGGCGAGAAAGCCGGTACGAAACTGCTGATCCCGATGACGATGATGCTGGGCATCGTGCTGGTCATCCTGGTGGTTCCCGCATTTCTGAGTCTGTAATGTCCTGCTGCCCGCATTTCTAAGTCTGTAATGTCCTGCTTTATTTTTTGGGGAAACTATGATATAGTCGGAAGCGTTGGACTTAGGAACGTGATATCTGAAAGGAAGTGTCCGGTCCGGAGCCGGATTTGAAAGACATTATGCGCAAAAAGACCCGTATTGTAGTAAAAGTAGGTACTTCGACACTGACAAATGAACTGGGCAACAGCAACCTGCGGCGGATGGAACACCTCTCCAGGGTGCTTTCCGATATCCAGAACAGCGGCAATGAGGTTATTCTTGTCTCCTCCGGCGCGATTGCCGTCGGCGCCAATAAAATGCATCTGCCGGAAAAACCGACCGAGATTCGGATGAAACAGGCCGCTGCCGCAGTCGGGCAGTGTGAAAACATGTTTCTGTATGACAAATTTTTCGGCTATTATGGGAAAACCGTGGCACAGATTCTGTTCACGGCGGATGATCTGAAGCAGGAGGAGAAAAAGGAAAACCTCACAAATACCATCGAGGCGCTTCTTGAACAGGGCATCATCCCGATCGTCAATGAAAACGATTCGGTCAGCTACTCCGAGATCGAATCAGAGGACAAGCTGTTCAGTGACAATGATGTGCTGTCCGCGGTTGTCGCTGTGCTGAGCCGTGCGGACTGGCTGATCATCCTCTCCGATATCGACGGCTTCTACGACCGGGATCCGAGGCTGTATAAAAACGCCCGGCTGATCGGGCGGATCGAAGTCATCGACGACGACGTATTCCATCTTGCAGGCGGAGCCGGATCGCGCCGCGGCACCGGCGGCATGCGGACAAAAGTACAGGCAGCGGACCTTGCCACTGCCTCCGGAATCGATACCCTGGTCGTCAACGGTAAGGACCCGGATATCCTCTATGATGTTATGGACAAGCAGAAGCATGTCGGCACCCTGTTTGTCGCGAAGCACTAAGGAACTGTAACGAAGACGGCAGAAGCAGCCGTGAGCTGCCGCCGTAAGCAGAAGCAGCCAGGGCTGTTTTTGTTTACGGCGGCAGCCCTGCGAGTTTTACTCTGTCATGCGCTCACCCATTCTGCGCTCAAGCATCACCTGCTTTCCGATTTTCCCGGTCATGTGGTCAATGGTGATTTCGATGCAGCAAAGGTGGCCGCTGCGGATGGCGTCCTCCGTTTCCTGCATGTAAAGATCTTCATATCCTTTGGAGTATTTCGCACCGAGGGTATTGGCAGCCCGGCGCATTTCCTCCTCATCTTCCAGGATTCTCGCCCGGCCGAAGGCTATGACGCTGATGTATTTCGTCGTGCGCTCCTTCGGCATGACCTCATCCCGGTCGATCACCGTAAAGCAGACCTTTTCATTTCTCCGGACGGAATCCACCTTGTGACCGGTTTTCGCACAATGAAAACCGATTTTCCCCAGACCCCCGTCCCGTCCTTTTTCATAGACAAAGCTGAGCGGAACCGTATAGGGATATCCGTCATCACCGAAAACTCCGAGAACGCCGGAGGTTGCCCGGCTCAGAATCTCTTCGCATTCTTCCTGTGAAATCTGCTGTCTCTTTCTTCGCATTTCCCTGAACATGCGCGCGTTCCTTTCTAAGATGATCCCTGTGTGCGTGATAGGCGCAAAACCGCGTTTGACCCGGCCTCAGCGGTTCCCCGGCCTTGATCCAGCCTTCCGTTTTTTCCCCGTTCTCTTCCTGACGCTGCAGCCGAAACTGCCCAGCAGCTTTCCGAGTCCATAGTATTCCCCGTGGGAATATACAACCAGTCCGGCTTTTGACAAATCCAGCTTTCCCTTCTCGTCCAGCAGTGCTTCGTCCACGTCGACAGCCAGTACCCTGGCCAGAAACAGATCATGGGAGCCGAGCGGAATTCTCTGCGTGACGCGGCATTCAATGTTGACGGGGCTTTCCGCAATCAGCGGACAGGCGACAGCGGATGCAGCCGCAGCCGTAAGATGCATCTCCGAAAACTTGTCCGTGTCCCTGCCGGAGCGCACACCGCACCAGTCCGCCGCACGGACCAGATCCTTTGTCGTCAGATTAATCACAAATTCTCCGGTCTCTTCCAGGATCGCCCAGGAATAGCGCTCCGGACGGACACTGATCGACACCATGGCCGGAGAACTGCAGACCGTCCCAGTCCATGCAACGGTGATGATATTGGGCTTCTCCTCCTGTCTTCCGCAGCTAACCATGACGGCCGGCAGCGGATACAGCATGTTCCCGCTTTTCCAGACCTGTTTTCCCATCCTGTCGCTCCTCCTGCGGTTCACTGCGGCTGCGTGCCGCCCTGGCTGCGCTTCGCTCTTTCCACTCTTCGCGAGCGCCTGCAGTTCGCTGCGCCTGCGGGCCGCCGCCCTGGCTGCGCTCCGCTCTTTCTACATTTCGCGAGCGCCTGCGGCTCGCTGCGCCTGCAGCTCGTCTTGCCTGCGCTCCGCTCCTCCTCGGCGGACCGGCCCGCATCAGAGCAGCGCGCTGTCCGTCCGGTTGATCGCACTCATCAGTGCCGGTACAACCTGCTTTTTGCGGGAAACAACCGACGGCGCAACCGCAATATTGTTCTCCACTTTTACCCCCGGGAAAGCTTCTTCCACAATCTCGGAGGTCCGCTCTCCATAGCAGAGCAGGATCGTGGATTCTTCCACAATGTTCGTCAGCATGAACACGATCATGTCCAGATCCCGCTTCTCATACGTATTCTCAAGGAACGGAACCATCCGCTCACGCAGCTCGTCCAGCTCCTTCTGGCTCATCGAATTGATCTGACCGATCCCCAGGCTCAGTCCGTTGACCTCGAAGCGTTTGAAGTCCTGATAGAAGATCTCCTCCGGAGAACTGTCCTTCAGATTGCTGCCGGCCGCAAACATCTCCATTGCGTACGACTGGCAGTCGATCTGGGCAATTTTCGCCAGTTCCTCCGCCGCGTCGCGGTCCGCCGCCGTGCAGGTCGGAGAACGGAACAGGAGGGTATCGGAAATGATCGCGCTGACCAGAAGCCCGGCGATCTGCTGCGGGATCGGTACATGATTCTCCCGGAAAATCTGTGTGATAATGGTCGCCGTACAGCCCACCGGCTGGTTGCGGAAATAGACCGGATTGATGGTCTCCAGAGATCCCAGACGATGGTGATCCAGAATTTCAAGGATCTGCGCGTCCTCAATATTGTCGACCGCCTGGGAAATCTCATTATGGTCCACCAGGATGATGTTTCTCTTGCGTACGCCCAGCAGGTTCCGTCTGGAAATCATGCCGATGTATTTGCCTTCCTTGTCAAGGATCGGGAAATCCCGATATCTCTTCCTGGACATGATCTCTTTGATTTCCTCTGTATAATCCGTCTTTTTAAAGGTGACCAGTCCCTCGCTGCGCATGAAAAAGCGCACCGGCATGCTCTGGTTGATCAGCCGGGCCACTGCGTAGGTATCCAGCGGTGTGACAATGATCGAACAGCCGTGATCCTGGGCCATATGCTGAATCGTCCGGGAAACCGGCGATCCAAGGCAGACGATAATGCAGTCCGCGTTCATTTCGATGGCGCAGAGCTGTCCCTCATAGCGGTTTCCCAGAACCACCATATCATGTTCATCGATATAGTTCTCCATGACATCGGGATTCGCCGCCGCGATCACAACCTTGCCCTGTTCAAAAGCCGCGTCCGGATCTCCGACAATCATCTGTCCTTCCAGTGTTTTCAGAAGGTTCTGATAGGGCGTCTGCGCTTTGGAAACGATCGCGCTGTCATACTCCTCCATATAGGATTTCGCTATATCATTGATCGTGATCAGGCCCTGGAGATGCTGCTCCTCGTCTGTGATCGGCAGCGTAAAAACATTCAGCTCCCGCATGATCTCCCAGGCTTCCTTCACGGAAATATCCTGGTTGACGCCGGGGACCTCCCGGATCTCCATATCCTTGACCCGGGTTCCGATATTGTCCAGATACAGCGGTTTCTTCATCTTGAACTGGTCCAGGACAAAGGCCGTCTCCGAATTGACCTGTCCGGCCCGGCAGGGAACATAATGATGCTCAGGATCCAGAATGTTTTTTAAGTAAGCGTAGGAAAGCGCGGAACAGATGGAATCTGTATCCGGGTTCTTATGTCCTACAATGCATACGCTGGGTTTGTTTTTATTCTTCTCCGCCATTTGCACCCTCTTTCCTGCAGATCTCCTTCCAGAAGCTCTTTCCCTCCAGACTCTCGTCGACGCCGAGCATATCCAGTACCGTGGCGGCAATGTCCGCAAAGGTTGCACGCGTACCGATGTTGACGCCCGGTCTGACCATCTTGCCGTATACCAGCACAGGAATATACTCTCTGGTGTGGTCCGTCCCGGAGAATCCCGGATCGCAGCCGTGGTCCGCCGTGATCAGAACGATATCGTCGTCGCGCATTCTCTGCATGAACTCTCCCAGCTGGCGGTCAAACACCGTCGCCGCGTTCGCATAGCCGTCGATGTCCCTGCGGTGGCCGTAGGTCATATCGAAGTCGACCAGATTGACAAAGCACAGTCCGTTGAAGTCCTCATCCTGCCATGCAATCGTCTTTTCCATTCCATCTTCATTCGACTGGATCGAAACCGTATGGTCAATGCCCTGGCCGGCGAAAATATCATTGATCTTTCCGACGCCGTAGGTGTCCAGCCCGTGCTCCTTAAGCGCCACCAGCATCGTCTTCTTTGGCGGAATCAGAGAGAAATCGTGGCGGTTGCGGGTCCGGGTGAAATTGTCCTTATTCGTGCCGATAAAGGGTCTTGCAATCACGCGGCCGACGCCATGCTTTCCCTGCAGAATCGCCCTGGCAATCCGGCAGTCGCGATACAGCTCTTCCAGCGGAACGATCTCCTCATGAGCCGCAATCTGGAACACAGAATCCGCAGAGGTATAGACAATCAGATCGCCGGTACGCATATGTTCCTCACCGTAATCACGAATGCACGCCGTGCCCGAATACGGCAGATTGCAGATGACGCCGCGGCCGGTCTGCTCCCGGAACGGTGCCAGCACTTCCTCCGGAAAACCGTCCGGATAGGTCGGCATCGGTTTCTCAGAAATCATGCCGGCAATCTCCCAGTGGCCGGTGGTTGTATCTTTTCCCATGGATTTCTCCGCCAGCCTGCCGTAGCTTCCGATGGGGGCGTCCACACCCTCCGCGCAGTTCACGCCGTCAATGTTAAATAATCCGAACTGCTTCATGTTCGGGGTGTCATATTTCGCCGACCCTGCAATGGAAGCAAGTGTATTCGCTCCGACATCTCCGAATTTGTCTGCATCTGGCAGGTAACCGACACCATAGCTGTCCAGTACAATGACAAATACTCTCTTTGCGTTCATTTCTTCTCCTCCTCCGCGATTTTTTCGGGATTCCTCCCCCGGGTTTTCCCAAACAAAATACAGGGAAACGCTGAAATAATCAGTGTTTCCCCAGATTCGTCAACGTTTCCTTAAGTCTATCACCTGTCCGGAATTAATGCAAGGATCCCTCAGCGTTCAATCCCGTCTCTGGCCGTCTGTCCGGCATCGTAAGGATGTTTCCGTTTTTGTATTTCCGAGTGATAATCGCAAAGCGCCGTCAGACGCTCTCCCGGGTCCTGCCCGGTGAGCAGAATCTCAAGGTTCTCCGGCCGCTCTTTGATCAGACGGACCAGGAGATCCTCATCCAGGAGGCCGCCCCTCACCGCATACAATGCTTCGTCCAGAAAAAGCAGGTCAAAACGTTCTTCGGCGGCTCTTTGAAAAACCATTTTCAGTTTTTCCTCATACCAGCGTTTCTGTTCCTGTTTTTCTTCCGGACTCATCCGGAAGCTGAATTTTACCGTCTGCGGGCCCTCTTCGAATACAATCCCCGGGATTCGCTCCATCGCCTTTCTCTCATTTCCGGAATTGTCCTTGAGAAACTGAAAAATCAGGACCTTATATCCGTATCCCGCGGCCCGGACGCACTGCCCCATTCCCGCGGTCGTTTTCCCTTTTCCGTCCCCCGAATAAATCTGTACCAGACCCGTTCTCTCTCTCATATCGTTTTTCTGTTCTGCATCCATCCGCGCTGAATTCCATACGTGTTTCATCCGGCTGTGCTGCATCTTCCGTGCTGCATCTTCCGTGCTGTATCTTCCGTGCTGCATCTTCCGTGCTGCATCTTCCGTGCCGCATCTTCCGTGCTGCATCTTCCGTGCCGCATCTTCCGTGCTGTATCTTCCGTGCTGCTTCCGTCTATGCTTTATATTTCCTTCTGGTAGTCCTCCCAGACAGAGATGGCGCCGGCTTCGGAGGTATCTGCGCTCTTCTCGTAATGATCCGTCGTAATCGTATACGGGCTGTCCCCTTCTTCATATACGGTACCGTCCGTACCCTGGATCGTGACGCTCTGCCCCTGCTCATCTTCGATCGTACCGGCGCAGCAGAGCGTCGTCACTTTGCTGTCTCCTGTAACAACCCATTCGGAATCCGCGTCGATCACAACGCTGCAGTACCCGCTGCCGCCTTCTCCGGCCCAGGTCTCATCCTGGACAAACGCACCGGTCAGCAGGCTGTGGTCCGTCAGATAGAAATCCAGCCGGCTGATGCTGTCCCAGATCACATCGCCTTCCATCTCCTGCGAAATTGCAGTAAAGAGGCAGTCCGCGCCGTTATTTCCGGCCTCTCCCCAGCCGCGGGCATTGCTGTTGCCGGTCACCTGCAGGAAAAACGGGGCATTCTCCGCGTTTGTTATATCGACATCTTTCAATGTGATTGTGCTTTCCGTATTGGTTGTATAGAACATGCCGCCGTTTTTTGCCGTCAGCGTTCCGCCGGACATCTCAAACGTGCCGTTGCCTTCCACAGAATCTCCGGACATGCTCTGATATACAATCACATTCCAGGTGTTGTCATTCTGTTCCTGGTCCGGCATATCCCCGGTCAGGTCACAGTCGAACAGGCGAAGGGTATTGAGTCCCTCGATACACACGGCCTCGGATCCGGTCGCATTCAACTCTGCATCATGGACGCTGATGTCTGCCGTGCAGTAAATCGCAGGGGAGCCCGAACCGTTTGAAGTATAGGTTCCTCCGTCCACGACCATGGTGCCGCCGCCCCGGTCGCTGCGGATGGCTGCAGCCGATCCTCCGTCCGTGACAACATCCAGATCCCATGCATACAGCGTACCACCGCCGGCTGCATGGATTCCTCCGGAGGTATTCCGGGAAGTTTTGATGGTTGTATCTTTGACGAGCGCCGTTCCGCTGCCATACGCAAACACGCCGGCAGCCCCGTCGGCATCGGTCGTAATCCGGCTGTTCTCCACGGTGAGTTCTCCGTCTGTCACCAGCATGGCTGCTCCGACGCCGTAAAAGCTGGCGTTATCTCCTCCGCTGCTGTCCTCCGATGTTCTTGTCACATCGCAGTCCGCAATCTGCACGCTCGCATCCTCACCGTCTACCAGCACTGCATTTTCATCGGTTCCGGTCGATGTGATTTCTTTCCCGGAAAGGTCCGTACTTCCGGAATATTCCTGTACCGCATCATAGCTGTCCACACCGGTATTTCCCGGCGCACCTCCGGGCATTCCTCCTGGCGCGTTCCCCGGCATTCCTCCCGGCGCGCCTGCGCCGCCTGCCTCTCCTTCCGGCTTCTGCGGCGGTTCCTGGCCGTTCCCCGGCGCGCCTCCGATCATCTCTGC
>CACXHD010000036.1 GCA_902767335.1 uncultured Lachnospiraceae bacterium | reverse complement strand
CCTTCCAGTTCGAAGGAGACAACCCCGCACCCGCCCTTCGGCATATACTTCTTAGCGGTCTCATAATACGGATCGGAGGGAAGGCCCGGATAAGACACATGACGGACGCCGGGATGGGCTGACAGAAATTCCGCCACAGCCTGGGCGTTTTCCACATGTCTGGGCATCCGCACATGCAGCGATTCCAGTCCCAGGTTCAGAAGGAACGCATTCTGCGGAGACTGAATGCTCCCCAGGTCCCGCATCAGCTGGGAGGTACACTTTGTGATGAACGCGCCTTCTTTTCCGAATTTCTCCGCATAGACAATGCCGTGGTAGGATTCATCCGGCGTCGTCAGCCCCGGGTATTTCTCCGCATGCGCCATCCAGTCAAAATGGCCGCCGTCTACGATTGCGCCGCCGACCGCCGCGCCATGTCCGTCCATATACTTCGTCGTGGAATGCGTCACAATATCGGCGCCCCACTCGATGGGACGGCAGTGAACCGGCGTCGGGAAGGTGTTGTCCACAACCAGCGGAACCCCATGGGCATGGGCCGCCCTGGCAAACTTCTCAATATCAAGAACGGTAAGGGCCGGATTGGCGATACTCTCCCCGAACACAGCCCGGGTGTTGTCCCGGAACGCTGCATTCAGATCTTCCTCGCTGCAGTCCGGCGATACAAACGTCGCCGTGATCCCCATTTTGGCCATCGTTGTGGCGATCAGATTGAAGGTCCCGCCGTAGATCGAAGAGGAAGCGACGATATGATCATTGCACTCACACAGATTGAACAGTGCGAAGAAATTTGCCGCCTGTCCGGAAGAGGTGAGCATGGCTGCACTGCCGCCTTCCAACGCGGCAATCTTCGCAGCGACATAATCATTCGTGGGATTCTGCAGCCGGGTATAAAAGTATCCGGACGCCTCCAGATCAAACAGCTTTCCCATCTCCGCGCTTGAGTCATATTTAAACGTTGTCGACTGAATAATGGGAATCTGACGGGGTTCTCCGTTTCCCGGCGTGTAGCCGGCCTGCACACATTTCGTCCCAATTCCGTATTCACTCATGGCCGCATTCCTCCTTCAAAAACATTCCGTCCCTGTTACATTCATTTCAAGTCTCCAGGTATCATTATACAAAAATATCGCCTGTTTTCAACAGGCGATATTCCTACGTCCTATTCATCCAAAGATAAGATGATCCGTTCCGTTTCTCCATGCAAGGTACATGGAACCGACTCGCATCGTGTTCAGCAGATTGACAATGTCCTCCACCGTGAGATAATCCTCCGGCTCCGAGGAAAGCCAGGACTGTACGGAAAGCAGGTGCAGCTCAACACAGATTTCCGTAAAATGCTGCCGCAGTTCATCCTTCGCGGTTCCGTCCCTGTCCATCACCTTTCCGAGCGCCTCGCGGATCATCTGTTTCAGCCGCCGGACAAAATAGGGGTCTCCGTTCTTCCGGTCAAGAAGCGGCAGCAAAGCCTTCCGATGATCCCTGCTGTATTCAAACCAGGCAAGAAAAATCTCCGGCGGAGAACAGTCAAACCGGTCCGGAAACTCCCGGAGGAAGCTGCCCGTCCGTTCTGAATCCCTGCAGGCGGCGTAACATTTCTTCAGATCCTCAAGCAGTTCGGTTTCAATCTGCTCCATCAGATCGTAGATATCCTCGTAATACAGGTAAAAGGTCCCCCTCGTGATCTCCGCCTTTTTACAGAGCTCCATCACAGACACTTTATCCCAGGGTTTTTCCTGGATCAGAGATAAGTAGGTATCAATAATCTGCTGTTTTTTCCGAAGAGACTTCCCTTTTTTCTTCTGATTTTCCATCATGTTTTCTGTCAAGGCAATTCTCCTTTTCTCCGGGCCGGAGGCGCTGAAAGCGGAAACTTAAAATACATCAGCGCTTTCTTAAAATGCCGCAGACATTTTTCCCTTCCATTTTCCCGAACGATACCGGATCAGACCGATCAGCAGGGAAAGCGTCCATCCGATCGGCGTTACCCACCAGATTCCGAAATATCCGCACCAGGAGAGCCAGAACGGCAGCAGTCCCCTGGAAAGAAAATCTGCCGACGATGACCGCATCCACCATATTGTAAAGCTGCTGAAATACATTTCCTATAAACAGGGGAACCGCAAACCGTAAAATCAGGCTCATCGGTTCCCCCTTCGTCATGTCATTGCTCTGTTTCCTCATATAAAATTTTCCAGGCAGAAGGAGCTGTGAAAAACCATACAATACAGGGAAGCCGTCCGGACTCCCCCGCTTCACAGGCAGGCGGTGGAGGAGGCTGGAGGCATCCCCGTTTCATATACCTTTTACAGTTCCTTCAGGATCCAGACCGCAATGTCCTTATTGGGTCAGTGTTTCTTGAATTTTCCGACTTTGACCAGGCGGTTCGGAAGCTTCGGAAGCTTGCCGGCGGTCTGTACAATTGCTTCCTCTTCGCACACTTCGATGCACTTGCCGCACTTGGTGCACTCAAACTCGTCGATCATATGGATGAATTTCGGCTTGCCGTCGATACAGCCGGCCGGACATACATCCACGCAGTCTCCGCATCCGGTACAGGTCTGGGGATCCACATAGATATGGACAAACGCACCGCAGGCACCGGCCGGACATTTGTTTTTCTTGATATGCGCCTCGAACTCCTCCGGGAATTTCGTGATTGCGGTCAGCGCCGCATTCGCGGACACCTGCCCGACGCTGCAGAGCGTGGAAGGATTCATCGCTTCCCCGATCTCACGGGTCAGATCGAGATATCCGGCTTTGCCTCTGGCTGCCGTAATCTCTTTCTGCATGTATTCCAGCTGAATCAGTCCCTCACGGCAGAAGACGCATCTTCCGCAGCTGGCCTGGCGGTCTTTCAGCAGCAGTTTTGCCGTCTCCGCCACAATACATTCTTTGTCGCTCAGTACGCGGATCAGACCGTTCACAGCGTCCGCCGCTGTCAGGTCTGCCGCCTCTTCCGGCGTATAATACTGATATCCGAGCCAGACGGCCTTTGCCCCGTCCAGACTCACCAGATCCCCAATCTTCGTATCCGCGGGAACCTTCTTCAGAGCATCCTGCGCCGTACAGACGTAGACACCCGCTTCATACGTACCGTCCACAAGATCCGCCAGGTCTGCAGCCGTGACCAGATGCATCCGGAGATCCTCCTCCGTTTCCCGTACATTGATGATATCATTGACAAGGATGACTCCGTATTCGTCTGCCGTCTTCCGAAGCGCATCGGTCAGTTCCGTTTCCTTCTCCGGAAGGTACAGAAACATCGCCGCTGCCCCGGTCAGCATTCCGGCCACCTGGATGCCGGAGAAAACCTTCTCCGGGCAGATCCGCAGCAGTTCCAGAAGAGCGCCGTCCACATCTGCGTTGTTCAGGCCGGCATATACAAAGACATCGCCCTCTTTGGCGTTGGCCTGATACACCTTATCCATGAAAAGCTCCGGGTACAGTCCGTACTCCTTCAGGCCGGCAGCCTGGATTTTCTCCGTGAGACCGGTATATCCCAGTGCTTTCGCGTTTTCCAATGTCGTCATCACGCATCACCCTCCTTTGCGAAATCGCCCCAGGTTCTGGGGTTGGAAATGCACAGTCTCAGGTCGCACTGCAGACAACGTCCCGCTTCGCATTTTGCCTTCTTTTCATCAAAGCCCCGGTCCATCGGACCGCACGCTTTCCAGTTGGTCACACGCTCCGGTGCCGGCACGACCGTCGGCTCCGTCCTCGGGATATCCGCAAAGCCATCGATGCTGCCGATGTACGGATCCTTCACCTGCTCCGGTGCCAGTTTTTCATCGATGCAGCCGTCGCCGCCAAGATAACGGTCAATGGCGCAGATGGCCTGTCTGGCTCCTTCAATTCCCTTGATCACAGAGGTTGTGCCTGTCATGGAATCGCCGCCGGCCCAGATTCCTTCCACGGAAGTCTCGCCGTTGTCGCCTTTGGATGCGACATAGTTTCCATGGGTCAGCTCCAGACCGAACGCTTCCGGATCCATCGGGATCGTCGGACGCTGGCCGGTCGCGAAGATTACGGTATCCGCCGGGAGAATCTCATTGGTGCCTTCCAGCTTGTCGAAAACCATGCGGCCGTTTTCCTTGCGGAAATTGCCGACGCTCTGGATCTCAACGCCGGTGCAGTGTCCGTTTTCGCCAAGAATCTGCGGGAAGGTCTTGGAGTTATGCAGCACCACGCCTTCTTCCTCTGCCCAGGCACGCTCTTCATCCGTAGCGGTCATCGCATCATAGGCTTCCAGACATGCCATGTCCACACTCTTCGCGCCGAGACGGAAGGCTGCTCCGGCACAGTCGATGGCCACGTTGCCGCCGCCGAGGATCACAACACGTTCTCCGACGCTGGCTGTACCTTCTTCGAATGCTCTCAGGAAGTCCGTGTTGACCTGTACGCCCTCCAGGTCATTGCCCGGAAGCGGAAGCCGCGCGCCCTGATGCGTTCCGACAGCCACATAAACCGCGTTAAAGCCTTCTTCCAGAAGCTTCGGAACATTTTCCACCGCGCAGGAAGTCTTCACCGTGATGTCGCCCGCTTCCAGAATATCCGCGATCTCATGATCCAGGATTTCTCTCGGAAGGCGGTAGGAAGGAATTCCGTAGCGAAGCTGTCCGCCCAGTTTCTCGCTGCTCTCGAACACCGTCACGCTGTGGCCGAGCTTGGCTCCGTAGTACGCCGCCGTCAGTCCGGAAGGACCTCCGCCGACAACCGCGATCTTCTTTCCGGTCGGACTCTTGTGGAAAGCTTTCTTCTTCCACTCGCCGTCGTCATGCTCCGCCGCGAAGCGTTTCAGGTTCCGGATGGAGACCGGCTCATTCAGATAGGTATGCTTACACTCCAGTTCACAGCTGTGGACGCAGATATACCCCAGGCTGTGGGGGAAGGGCACTTTCTCACGCACCGTAGCATTGGCTGCGGCGTAATCGCCCTGGCTGATGAAGCGAATGTATCTGGGAACATCAATATGGGCAGGACATCCGTGTCTGCAGGGAACCACATAATCTTCCTTGCGCACTTCCGAGCTGGCAAGCTTGTCGCGGATGGTGCCCGTGGGACATACTTCCGCGCAGGCCTGACAGAACCGGCAGTTGGCGTCCTTCAGAAGCCGCTGGTGAAGCGTCCCGGTGAATACCTCAAGATCTTTTTTCTGATAATGCAGAACCTGTACGCCCCGAAGCTCGTTGCAGGCACGCACGCAGCGTCCGCAGAGAACGCAGCGGTTCATGTCGTGAAGAATCAGGGGGTTGCGGTCATCCGTGGAGAAACCCTTGGAGCGCATTTTCAGTCTTCCGGTCTTCGGACCGATATACTGGATCAGCATCTGCAGTTCGCAGTTGCCGTACTTCGGACATGTGGAACAGTCCTCGGGATGGCCTGCAAGCAGCAGTTCAAGCGCAAGCATGCGCAGTCTTTTCACTTCTTCCGTCTGGGTACGGATCACAAGGCCGTCATGGGCCTGAAGTTTGCAGGAAGGAACCGGCTTGTCCTCCCCCTCGACTTCCACGATACACATCCGGCAGGAGCCGAGCGGGGATAAATCCTTATGATGGCACAGATGCGGGATATAAATTCCCGCATCCAGTGCACATTCCAAAACATTTTTTCCTTCCGGAACTTCGAGTCTGACGCCATCAATGGTAATTGTAGCCATTTCACTCATCCTCCGGATTATCTGATCAGTCTTCGTCCTCTACATACTCAGCCGCTTCCATACCGGCGATTCTTCCGGTGTTGACCGCGAAGCCCATGGAGTTGCCCGGCAGCAGGAACATATAGCTGTCATCATAGATATTGCAGGCATCGGCTCCGGCCGCATACAGTCCGGGGATCGGCTCGAAATCGCTGTTCAGGCATTCGCAGTTCTCGTTGATGCGGATGCCGCCTACCGTGCCGTAACCGCCGGGGCGAACTGCAGCCGCATAATACGGAGCCTTGGTCAGCGGACGCAGATATTTCTTTCTCTTAAAGAACTCTTCGTCATATCCGTCGCAGTAATCGTTGTAGTCATCAACGGTCTCAAGCAGATTGTCTACATTGATACCGGTCTTCTCAGCCAGTTCTTCCAGGCTGTCCGCGCAGAACAGGCCCTTGTTTCCGGTCTCTTCCGCCATCTTCACGCCGTCCACGAAGTCAGAGACATCCGGGTTGAAGCGGACCATGCTGATTTCGTCCACACCGTTTCTCATGTAATCTTTGACGATGGAAGTATCGACGATACTGAACAGGACGCGTCCCTTCTGATGAGAAGCGGCATTGCTCAGATAGGTCGTATTCTGCATTTCTTCCTCATCCATAACGCGTTTGCCGTCCAGATTGACCAGCAGGTTCGGCTGCATCAGTACATTCGGAACGCTCTGGGGAAGATCGTCAATGCCTTCAAAGTTCGCAGCCTGCTCGATACGGACCGGCATCTTGTCAGCGCCTGCCTCCCAGGCCATTTTGATACCGTCGCCGACGTTGCCCGGAATCGCGAAGTTGAACATATCTTTTCCAAAGGTGTATCCGGTCTGCTCTTTGATGAATTCCGGATTGGCTCCCGCGCCGCCCGTGCAGATGATGGCTGCCTTGCAGGCGATCGTGATTTCCTTGCCGTCCTTGTCAACCGCGACGACGCCGCAGACTTTGCCTTCGTCGTCTTTCAGGATCTTCTTGCCTGCCGTCTGAAGCATGAAGGTTACTCCAAGCTCCTGGGCACGGGCATACAGCGCCTTGTTCATGAAGGAAGCCGCTCTCGGTCCGATTCCCTGGTCGGTCTTCACGATATGCCAGGTCGCCTCAGCCTTTGTGAAGTATTTGTAAGCGCCTTCGAATTCAACGCCCATGTCCTCAAGCCATTCGATGGTTTCTGCGGACTGCTCGAAATATCTCTTGACCAGACGTCCGTCGATATTGTAGTGCGTGTATTCCATAATCATGCGGAAAGCTTTTTCCACGGTCAGATCGATCATCTGGCGCTTCTGAATATGAGATTCAATTGCCAGCGGGCCCATGCCCATGTTCGCCGCGCCGCCGACCGCCGCATTTTTCTCGATCAGGATTACGTCCGCGCCGTCTTCCGCTGCCTGGACTGCCGCTGAAAGTCCGGACGGTCCGCCTGCGATTACAACTACCTGTGTCTCAAAATCTGCCATTTCATACCTCTTTCCCCGATGTCAGGCATCGGTAAATACATGGTTTCGCTCTGCACCTGCCGGAAACACTGCGTTGGCCGCAATTCGTTCGCGGGCAGGATTCTGCCTTGTGTTCCTCATTATAAAGCACGTACTCCGAAAACAATTCCATCATTTTGCTCTGTTTTTGACCATATCTGTCTTTTTAAGCCGGACTTGTTCTCCGACGGGTGATCCGTTCGGATGATTTTTGACCTTCAACCATTCAATTTTCACCTGAAACGGCGGACCTCATAGTTTGCTTTTGCTGATATATACGGAAATGATTCCGCCCAGCAGCATCATGCCCGCAAAGGCGATCACGAATTGATTCGACGGCGTATTCCCTCCGATGGCGGCAGCCGACGCCCCCATCACCACCGGCGCGATCAGTCCTCCGATGCTCCCGATCACGCTGTAGACACCGCTGGCAGCGGCCACCGATTCCGGTTCGGCCGAAATACTCACAAGGTATGCCCCCATGGCGTTAAAGCAGCTCATGGAAATGCCGCAGAGCGCACTGCCCAGCAGAACACCGGCGATCCCCGGCATAAACAGGAGCGATGCATATCCCACCGCTGCCGAAAGCACCGCAAACGGAAGCGTTGCTCTTCGCAGCGTATTGAGCACTTTTGTGAAGGTCGCCCCCAGCAGCATGGCGAAGGCGGCATTCACCGCCGTGGCAAGGCCGGCTGCCTGCGGATCCGCCGTAACGTTCTGTGCAATGTACATGCTGATGTTCGTGCCGTACGCATTGATAAACAGCGTATGGATAAATGCCATCAACGACAGGATCCAGATCAGCGCTCCGATCCGGCTTCTGCCCGCCTTGTCCGCAGAGGACGGCGGCAGATCCGGCAGCAGGATCCGGACCAGCAGTGCACAGACGAACGCCATCAGAAAGATCAGATAGTAGAAGCGGAGGCCAAATCCCGCGAGAACTCCGCCGAGCAGATTTCCCGACATGGTGCCGATGCCCATTCCGATCACATGAAGCCCCAGATATCCCGCGCGTTTTCCGGGCTCCAGCAGCTGGGCGATAATCGCCGTGTTCATCGGACTGGCAATCCCAAATCCGAAACCGATCAGTGCCCTGCAGACAAACAGCACGGCAAAGCTGTCCACGATAAAGGGAAAGGCGCCGAAGGCGCCGATCATCACCATGCCTGCGATGGCAATCGTCTTATTGGAAAAGCGGGAGGTCAGTCTTCCCACCAGAAGAGAGCCGACGATCAGAAGCCCGTATGGCAGCGTATGCAGAAGCTGAATCAGGCTGGTGTCAATCCCGGCATATTTTTCCGAGATCAGGCTCAATACCGGCATCAGACCGGTAATATTCAGTCCGATGGAGAACGCGACCGCCATCACACAGACAGCAATTTTCAGTTCTTTTTTCATTCGTTTCTCCCCGTTCCTACTCTCCGACATATCGCAGACGGATCAGACAAATCTCATTCGGCTGCAGTTCTTCCTCAATCTCGATCCGATCCTCCTGCGTCTGCGTCGTGCGGATCGTGAGATACGGTTCACAGATCCTCCGCAGATACTTAATGTCATTTCTGGAGAGTTCATTTTCGTATCCCATCTCCTCCCAGGTATCCAGTACGCTTCCGTGCCGGTTGTTGATCCGGTAAACCTTGACCCGGTATTTCCCTTCTTTCACGTTTTTCAGGGTCAGATGCAGTTTCAGGCTCTTCCTCTCCTCGAAGTATTTCCATGTATTTTCTTTTTCGATGGCCGTCTCCGAAGTCAGGAAATAATTGTAATTCAAAATCTGCTGATTGTGGCAGACGATGGAATAATTATTATGCAGATCCGTGGTAATCAGGTAATTCCTGTCCTTGCCGATAAACCACGGAAACAGACGGTTCATGAAATCCAGCGCGAACGCCGCCGGTTTCAGGATCGCTTCCTTCGTAATCAGACCGGTTCCGCCGAACAGCATCTGGGAGGTGTCATAATAGGCGTACTGACGGTCACTGCCTGCGCCATATCCGATGGATTCCGCCATTCCGAACAGATCGATCAGATTCTTAATCACATAGGCCCCTTTGAACGTTGTATCATTCATATAGTTTCGCACACTGGGAGTAAAGTTCCACTCGCATACATAGACCGGTACATCTGCAAAACCGGCATCTGCAAGCCTCGCTTTTTCTTTTCTCATGCTGTGCAGGAATTTGTCATTGTCCGTCGACCGCTTCGCATAAATGTCTTTTCCGTCCTCACCCCGTTCATATGCATAATACATGATACTGATGAAATCCGGCCGGATCTCCCGCTCCGCCCACATGTTCAGAAAGTCCTGCCGGGCTTCGCCGCCGAAATCCATACGAATCCCGTAACCGCCGAAACGGATTTTTTCATTGCATTCCTTTACCGCTTTCCATGTGGTTTCAAATCGTCTCAGATAATCGTTCCATGCTTCGCGGTCCCCCCGGTAACGTTCGTCAAACCAGAGTTCCATCCGCCAGTTATCCAGCACATTCTGCCCGTAACGCATGCTCAGATGGCGCATGAATGCACGGATCAGGCGTTCCCACTGTTCATCGGTAAACCGGTCCTCTTCATTGCTCCAGGTATTTCCGATTTCATAGTGAATCGTATTCGGTTTCATGCCCAGTTCAATAAATGGTTTCATTCCCTGTTCCTGGACAAAGTCCAGCACAGAATCGATCTGGCTGAAGTCATAATGCTCCTGATCGGGAGCAATATACATGTCCTTGGAAAAAAGGCTCCAGAACCGAACGTACTCGAAATCTAGTGCCCTCTGCAGGATCATCAGATGCTCCCGCATGGAAGACTGCAGCAGATTCACCGCCGAGCTGAAATTGATCGTGTCGCTCCAATACGGCCGGAACTCCTGCGGACTGTCGACCGAAAACGCACCTTCCGCAAAGATCTGTTTCAAACTCTCAGAGGGAAGCTCCCCCAGATCTTCCTTCAGGATTTTCTGCTCAATCCGGCGGTCCAGTTCCTTTTCGTGGACCATTTCCGGCTCTTTTTTCTCCTTCGTGTTAGCCCGTTTCCGGAACTCGGTGGGCGTCAGTCCGTAGGACTTTTTAAATACCTTGTTGAACAGAGCCGCGGAGGTAAACCCGCAGTCATAGGCGACTCTTGTCACCGGAATGTCCGTGTAGAGAAGTTCGTCGACCGCATGAAGAATCCGGACATTTGTCAGGTAATTGGCAAAACTCATCCCGTAATTTTTCTTAAAGAAGCGGGACAGATACCCGTTGGACAGATACAGTTTTTCCGACAGCTCCTTCATGCTGATCGGCTGATCATAGTTCGAATTGATGTAATTATTGATCTGGTTGAGCCGGTTCTCATATCGGTCCCCTTCATCCCCGTTCTGTACCTGGGCCGCCCTCACCATAAAGTTTGCCGTCAGCTGGTGAAGGATCTCATAGCAGTCCGCCTGAAAACCGAAGGAAGCCGTATAGTTGTCGTTCTCCACATAATGCTTCAGGAGCCGCTTCAGCAGGATCCGCATTTCCTGATACCGTTCGTTCTCGGAGCCGGAGGAATCACACCAGAATATCACCTTCTGCCCCTGAAATGCGTCACAGATCATCATATAATCCATCAGAAGACGCATCACCAGTGCACTGCCCTCCGGCCGCAGCAGATGTTTTTTATTCGAATTCACGACAAGCAGATCATTGGTCTGCAGGTGAGAGTGCTTCTGTTCCACCTGTACGTCTACACTTCCTTCAACAATGAACAGAATCTCCACCTCGGAATGAGAAGCAGTCTCATCGGACGGAGTGTCATGGATAAACAGTTGAAATTTATCTTTCTTGAGCATAGTTGCCGCCTCCGACAGCAGGAACCCCAACAGATGTATTGTTAAGATAAAAACAGCATAAGGATCCTTTCTTCAAAGCATCCTTATGCTGTATTATACTACTGGCCAGTCGTAAAATGCAGTCTGTTTCTGAGACAGGTTCTGCCAATTATTTATCCATTTTTCACCGGCAAATTTCCATATCTCTGTTTCAGATTAAATTCCGGACTTTATTTTTTGTCTTTCCGTCGTTTCCGTTTCATTCACTGAAACGATTTGACATATGGATCCGTTTTTGAACAGGGTCTCCACTCCGGATCGGATTCCGGACATCCGGTTTTCATAAAGTCCGTCCACAGCTGTACCATCTTGGCGCTCAGCGCCTGATCTTCCGGCAGGTCCGGACGCCACCACCGGTTCAGAGTTCCCATGGTATACCAGATCTCCGAAGAATGAAATGCTCCTGCGCCATCCCCCGGAAGGTCATGCGAAAAATAGTACACATAGGACGGTATTCCAAAATCCTCCTCTGCCTTCAGGCTCCAGCGGACACATTCTTCCATCAGACGTCCCGGCTGTTTCCGCTCCACTTTCTCCGGCTCTGAACCCAGATCGGAATTGACGCACCCGGCCAGATACGGAATCGGCCTGATCTTTCCTTCCTTCCACAGGTTGGACACCGTGTCCGGCAGAACATAACCGTCCGCATTCGGAACCAGCACCAGGCCTTTTCCCATCGCAAACGTCCTGACCGTCAGACGGTCATGGTAATTCAGGATCTGCGCCGTTGACAGGGCCCGCAGTTCCCGGACGGAAGAAACGCCGGCGATTTCTGCAAATATTTCTCCGATCGACTCGGCCTCCTTCAGCGTCGGCTGATAGAGAATATCCTCTTCGCAGGAGATCCCGCTCTGGAGAATCGCCTTTGAGATCATGGATCCGGTCAGTTCAGAAGAAACCAAAACCTGCGTGCTCATGGAACCGGCAGACTGTCCGAACACCGTAATATTCTCCGGGTCCCCGCCGAACGCCTCGATATTGTCACGGACCCAGCGCAGCGCCTCGATCTGATCAAGAATACCGTAATTTCCGGAGATATGACGCTCATTCTCTTCGGAAAGCCAAGGATGCGCAAGGAATCCGAAAATACCGAGCCGATACTCGACTGTCACCAGGATCACGCCCTGTTTTGCATAAGCTTCTCCGCCAAACTCAATCTCAGAACTGTAACCTCCGGCAAATCCTCCGCCATGAATCCAGAAGGCCACCGGCAGTTTTTCCGTTTTTTCATGATCCGGCACCCAGATATTGAGATAGAGACAGTCTTCACTCTGCTCCCTGCGGTACTGTGGATAAGCGTAAAACTCCTTGTAGT
>CACXHD010000035.1 GCA_902767335.1 uncultured Lachnospiraceae bacterium | reverse complement strand
CAGCGCTACAAGGATTCGAACCTTGAAATGACGGAGTCAGAGTCCGTTGCCTTACCATTTGGCGATAGCGCTATGTCCGACGACGAATGCTATTATAACCGATGCCATTTCAGAATGCAAGCAGAAATTTTAAAAAAAAGGAGAGAACCTCATGACATCCACGCAGTATACGCATTTTTTCCTTTTTGATCTGGACGATACGCTTTATGCGCGGAGCGATCCGTTTCTCCGTGCGTTTCGCGAAAAGATCTCAGACCGCGGCGATTATGACCCTGACGCCCTCTACCGGTCGTTTCTCGCCCGGGGCCATGATCTGTTTGAAGACGCCATGAACGGCCGGATCCCCATGAATGATATGTATATCTACCGGATCTGCAGCGCCGCCGCCTCCCAGGGCATTGAAGTGACCGCCGAGGAGGCACTGGCCTTTCAGGAAAACTATACCTGGCAGATGAACCATCTGCAGCTTGCCGGTCCGATCCGGGAGATGCTGGATACGCTCAGCCGTCTGCCTGTATTTCTGGGAATTGTAACCAACGGGCCAAGCGCGCGGCAGCGGATGAAGTATCATAATCTCGGCCTGCACCGCTGGATCCCGGAGGACCATCTTCTGGCCTCCGGGGATATCGGCGTTTCCAAGCCCGATCCGGAAATCTTCGCCCGGGCTTCCGATAAATGGCATCTGGACGCGGAGAAAACCATCTATGTGGGTGATAATTATGTCCACGACATACAGTGCAGCGCGGCGGCAGGATGGCATTCCGTCTGGTATGACCAGCTGCGTGTCTCCTGCCGCCCCGACTTTACGAAGCCTCCGCTGACGCTTGCCATTGTCTATTCAGACCAGGATCTTCGAGACGTTGTGATTTCGTCCGCTGTCTCTCAGGAAGAGTCCGTTTCCGGCAAAGCTTCTTCTTCCGCCAGGCCGTAAGGCGCAGCCGCCGGTTCTCATCTCATCCCGGCCATGTACCGGGCAATCGTGTTTGCGAGGATATCCGCCGCTTCGCGCAGCGCCTCCGGATCCGGAACGATCTGTACCGCATCTTTGGCTTCGTCGGATTCTGTCTCATCCTCGGCGGAAACCGCTTCCTTCGATTCCGGCTGGATTTCTCCGAAGGGTTCCTCTCCTTCCGGGGAAGTCCCTGCCTCAATCCAGCTCTCCTGCGGTTCTGCCCCGGCAGCTTCCTCCGCCCAGGCAGAAGGGACTGCCGTGAAATCCTGATGCATATAAACGGTCGGAAGCGCATGTTCGTAAAAGGCGCTGCAGCCGCTCGCGGTATCCGTCTCATAGGCCCAGGCAAGGCTCACCGGCAGCGAAGAAACATTCTGGGCGCTGTCCTGCGCGATCTCATTTCCGTCCTGCAGAATACTGCCCATTTCCATTTCCGTCTGGTCCAGATTCTGGAGCGCCTGATCGGAAACCGCCTGCTGAAGCATTGCGGAAACAGCGTTTTCCAGACCGTCCGGCGTAGCCAGCACATACGGGAACGCCTTTTCCTTCCATTGATTTTCCGCAATCAGATCTGTCACTGACCCGGCATTCTCTGTCCATTCCGTTTCGCCCTCTGTTTCGTCTTCCGGGGCGTCTTCCGCTTCGGCTGCGGTATCCTGGATATATCCGACCGGACCCACATAAATCACGCCTGCAACCCGGTCCATAAAGCCGGCAATTCCTTCGGCGAAATTCACGGAACCGAAATTGCCGTCTTCCTCTCCGGACAGGAAGACAAAGCAGATGTCAATGTCCGAATCCATTCCGGCCACCAGCTCGGCGGTCTCCAGCACAACCGCAGCACCGGTCTTGTCATTTGCAAAAGCATCGCCTTCCTCAGGCTTTGTTTTCGAATCAAAATGGGTCAGTATAAGCAGAATTCCATCGCCCGCATTCTCCGTATTCGGCTGTTTTTCCGCAAGAATGTTGATGCAGGGCACATCTGTCAGTTCGTCATTCAGAAACCCTTCATGAAAGCTCTGGGTTGAAACCGTATATCCGAAACCCTGGAGCGTTTCCGCGATATACTGGCCGGTTATCAGCTCTCCGTCCGATCCGGCCGGGCTTTCAACCTTTGTCAGTTCCTTCAGTCTTTCCGACAGGCGAAGGGAACTGGCCGGCTCTGCCGGCGTAAAGAACTGTGCGAACAGGCCTTCCAGTGAGGGCTCTTCCGCCGTCTGGGCAGCCGCTGCCCCGTCCGACGTCATTCCGTCGGAAACCGCGGCCACATCCCCGGAAACCGTTCCGGGATCCGTCAGCAGACCGTCGGAAAGGCCGGCAACATTCGCGGCGTCATCGGTATACGTGTCTTCGACATACATGCCGGTCGTATCGTACACCTCTTCCCCTCCCGTAGAGGTTCCGTCCATTTCGACAGCCGTTCCGTCCTCTGAATAATCCACATTTCCCATATCGTCAACCGACGTTCCGTCCGTGACGCCCGACGCTTCCGGATCCGTATCGGAAAAGACCCCCGTATCGTCCGCAACCATATTTTCATCCGAAACAAGTTCATCCGCAAAGGTTCCGGCTGCGAAGGTCACTGCAAGCGCAAGGCCTGCCGCTGCGGCAAGGCTTCTTCTTCCGATCTTCCGAAATCTGTATTCATTCCCTTTTTTTCTCATCATGAAATATACCCACTCCCCTCTGAAAACGATACGCGGCGCCGGATTTTTTGTCCTGCGCCGCAGGATACGAACACTATAGCATATTTCCGATCTTCGACAAAGATTTTTTTCATGTTTTCCGATTGTTTGCAGGCGGAATTCTTGACGCGATTTTTTCCCGGTGGTACACTAACAAAAAATGCTGATCCGGCCGCCCGGTCCGCTCAGCGTTCTGTAAGACCTGTAAGAAAGGAAGTTGTACTATGGAGAAGAAAAACATCGACTGGTCATCCCTCGGATTCGGCTACATTAAGACAGACAAGCGCTTTGTATCAAACTACAAAGACGGTGCCTGGGATGAAGGCACTCTCACCGACGACGCCTCTGTTGTCATCACGGAATGTGCCGGCGTACTTCAGTATTCGCAGTCCTGCTTTGAAGGCCTGAAAGCCTACACGACCGAGGACGGCCGGATTGTCTGCTTCCGCCCGGACCTGAACGCGTCCCGTATGAAGGATTCCTGTGAGCGTCTGGAAATGCCGGTATTCCCGGAGGAGCGGTTCGTCCAGGCCGTTACGGATGTCGTCCGCGCGAATGAAGCGTATGTCCCGCCCTATGGCAGCGGCGCCACTTTATACATCCGGCCGTTTATGTTCGGCAGCAGCGCCGTAATCGGCGTCAAGCCGGCGGAAGAATATCAGTTCCGTATCTTTACAACGCCGGTGGGTCCGTATTTCAAAGGCGGCGCAAAGCCGATCACGATCCGTGTATCCGATTATGACCGGGCAGCGCCCCGCGGCACGGGACATATCAAAGCCGGTCTGAACTATGCCATGAGTCTCTATAATATCGTAGACGCCCACAACAAGGGCTTCGACGAGAACATGTATCTGGATCCGGCCACCCGCACCAAAGTGGAGGAAACCGGCGGAGCCAACTTCCTTTTCGTAACAAAGGACAATACCGTCGTCACGCCGAAGTCCGGAAGCATCCTTCCGTCCATCACCAGACGCTCTCTGATGTATGTCGCGAAAGAGTATCTTGGCCTGAAAGCGGAAGAACGCGAAGTGTTCTTTGATGAAGTGGCCGACTTCGCGGAATGCGGTCTGTGCGGAACCGCCGCCGTCATCTCTCCGGTCGGCAAGATTGTCGATCACGGCCGTGAGATCGTCATGCCCAGCGGCATGGAAGAGATGGGCCCGATCACCAGAAAACTTTACGATACCCTTACCGGCATCCAGATGGGCCGGATCGAAGCTCCGAAAGGATGGATCCACGAGATCTGCTGATTCCATTCATGACAGCGCGAAAATGAGCCGGCTGTTCACAACCGGCGCGGGCTGCACTTCCTGCAGGAAACGGTCAAAACGTTAGCGTTTTGGACGTTTCCTGCGCAGCATAAGAGCGTGGAAAAAAGTTTCCGAAACAAAAGACGGGCTGCCGTTTCATGCGGCAGCCCCCTTTTTTATGGCCTTTTACAGTCCCTTTTCTGCATTTACAAACACATCGTAGATCGCCCGGATCGCGGCTTCGAAATCTTCATTTCTCACCCCGACGATGATATTCAGCTCCGAGGATCCCTGATCAATCATTTTGATATTGACTCTGGCGTGGGAAAGCGCGGAGAACAGCTGTCCCGCTGTACCCTTCTTTGCTTTCATGCCCCGCCCGACCACGGCGATCAGAGCAAGGTCACCCTCCATGTCAATCATATCCGGGAATACGGTCCGATGCAGTCCGGCAATCACCGTCTGCTCCTTCTCCATAAACTCCGACTGATGAACCAGCACCGTCAGCGTGTCGATGCCGGAGGGCATATGCTCAAACGAAATTCCGTTTTCCTCAAATACCTGCAGCACTCTGCGCCCGAATCCCAGTTCGGAATTCATCATATCTTTTTCAATATTGATTGCGCAGAAGCCCTTTTTCCCTGCAATGCCCGTGATCACATATTTCGGCTGTCTGCAGGTGCTCTCGACGATCATGGTTCCGGGATCTTCCGGGCGGTTTGTATTCCGGATGTTGATCGGAATGCCTTCCTTGCGGACCGGGAAAATCGCGTCCTCATGGAGAACCTGGGCACCCATATAGGAAAGCTCCCGCAGTTCCCGGTATGTAATGGTTTCAATCACCTCCGGGTTGGAGACAATATGCGGATCCGTGACCAGTACGCCGGAAACATCGGTCCAGTTTTCGTAGACATCCGCCCGCACGGCGCGGGCTACGATGGATCCCGTGATATCCGAGCCTCCCCTGGAGAAGGTCTTGATGCTGCCGTCCGGCATGGCTCCGTAGAACCCGGGAATCACAGCATATTCGATGGATTTCAGATATTCCCGCAGGATTGCATGAGTCCGCTCGCTGTCAAAATTACCGCTCTCATCGAAGCAGATTACCTTCGCAGGATCGATGAAACGAAAACCGGTATAGGCGGACAGAATCAGTCCGTTCAGATATTCCCCTCTGGAGGCCGCATAATCCCGTCCTGCCTGCCGCATGAAATAATCCCGGATCACTTCAAATTCTTCCGTCAGGTCCAGATCCAGTTCCAGTCCTTCGATAATCTCAACATACCTTTTTTTGATCCGGTCGATCCGGGCGGTGATATCCCTTCCGGCTGCGGCTTCGTCGTAGCACTGGTATAAAAGGTCCGTCACCTTGACGTCGTCGGAATACCGCTTGCCCGGAGCGGACGGAATCACGTATCTCCTGCTCGCATCGCTCCGGATAATCTCGACTGCCTTTTTGATCTGGCCGGCACTCGCCAGAGAACTCCCTCCGAATTTAACTACTTTTTTCATCCGTCTTCCCTTATCCGTCTATCACATCACTCATCTGGTAAAATCCGGCCGCTCTTCCCGCCAGATACTTTGCCGCCGCGATTGCTCCTTTCGCAAAGATCGCACGGGAGTAAGCCGTATGTTTCAGCTCAATCACTTCATCCGTTCCCGCAAAGAGCACATCGTGGATACCGACAATCGTTCCTCCGCGAACGGCGCTGATCCCGATCTCGTCTTTCTCTCTCTGTTCATAGACCTGGCTTCGGTCATAACGGTAATGATACGTTCCGCCGCAGGCTTCGTTGATACTGTCCGCGAGTGCCAGCGCAGTTCCGCTCGGCGCGTCCTTTTTCCGGTTGTGATGCTGCTCCACGATCTCGATGTCAAACCCGGCCTTTGACAGGACCGGCGCCGCCTGTTTCAGCAGATGGATCAGAAGATTAATGCCGACAGACATATTGGCGGAACGCAGTACCGGAATCTTCCCGGAGGCCTCGGAAAGCCGCTGGCTCTGTCTTTCATCCAGCCCCGTCGTGCAGACAACCAGCGCCGTGCCGGTGCGAAGGGCAAAATCCAGAATCGCATCGAATACCTTCGGCGAAGAAAAATCAATGATGACATCGACATCCTGTTTGCATTCATCCACGGACGTTACGACCGGGTAGGAACAGCCCTCCGGGGTAATCAGATCCACGCCGGCAGCAATTTCAATCTCAGGATCCTGTGCGGCAAGCTCCGTGATGACCCGGCCCATACGGCCTGCACATCCACTCAGCAGTACGTTTATCATGTTTCTTCCTCTCTTTTCATTTCATCAATCCGGCCTGCTCCAGTGCCTTCTTCAGCCGCAGCAGATTCTTTTCCTCCATCTCGCACAGGGGACCGCGCAGCGGGCCGACCTCTCTGCCCATCAGGTTCATCGCGGTTTTTACCGGAATCGGATTCACTTCGCAGAACAACGCTTCGATCAGATCGATCATCTCCAGCTGAATTGCGGCGGACCGCGCCGGATCCCCCTCCAGCCAGGCCGCAGCCATCTCATGGGTTTTCGCAGGCGCGACATTCGACAGCACAGAGATCACTCCGTTCGCTCCCAGCGACATGAGCGGCACCACCTGATCGTCATTTCCGGAATAAAGTTCCACCTTCCCGCCGGCGAGGCTCATCAGCTTTGCGACCTGTGAAATATTGCCGGATGCCTCCTTGATCCCTTTGATATTCTCCACGTGTTCCGCAAGATATACCATGGTCTCCGGAAGGATGTTGCAGCCGGTTCTGCTCGGTACATTGTAGAGAATCACCGGAATTTTCACGCTGTTGGCGATCTGTGTAAAATGACGGATCAGGCCTTTCTGCGTTGCTTTATTATAGTAGGGCGTCACCAGCAGAAGCGCATCCGCTCCGGCCTCCTCCGCCTTTGTCGAAAGGTAGACCGCTTCCGAGGTTGCGTTGGATCCCGTTCCCGCAATGACCGGAACCCGGTGCGCGGTCTTCTCCACCGCAAACCGGATGACATCCACATGTTCCTGATGACTGAGCGTCGAGGATTCCCCGGTCGTCCCGCAGATAATAATCGCATCGGTTCCGGCGGCGATCTGCTCCTCAATCAGTTCCTCAAGCTTCTCATAGTTGACAGTTTCGTCCGCATGCATCGGCGTCACAATCGCCACTCCGGCTCCTTTAAAAATTGCCATTTTCTTACCCCCGGCATACCTGAATTCTTTATTAAGGTTGTTTCAATGTGGAGACTTCCGTTACCCGGTTCACATACGGCCAGATTTTCTCACATTTGTCCTTCCCGGTAAAAATCAGACGGACATCGTCCCCCGCCGCTTCAATCAGGGAGATCAGTTCCGCCTCATCGATAATCCCGAGCGGGACCAGATCCAGGACTTCGTCCAGAATCAGGACATCGCATTCGGAAGTCGCAGCGACTTTTCTTCCATAATTGAGCCCGTTGCGGATGTGAAGTCTCTCCTCCTGCCGTTCCTCTTCCCGAAGACTGCTGTAATCCGCATCAAATTTGTCGAAGCAGAACAGCTTGATCTCCGGCTCCAGCCGGCGCAGAAAATCATATTCCATGCTCGCTTTCCCTTTCAGAAAGCATACCATGAAAACAGATTTCCCGCTGCAGGCATAACGAATTCCCTGTCCGATTGCCGCCGCACTGCGTCCGCTGCCCGTTCCGCAGTACATCTGTACATCCATAGCACCCATGTGTTCCTCCTGTACTTTCCATACAACGAAGCCCGACATTGCGGATTCTCCGCCGAAAGCCCGTTCAACACAGTTTACTATACCCTTGTTTATTTGTAAAGCAGACTTGTTCAAACTCTTGTAATCCTGAGAATATGTGATAAAATAGTTCGAGTGCGCTCTCCCGGGAAGATTCTGCGGGAAACGCCAGTCGTATTTCGTACATAAGCAAAAGGAAGAAGCATTTATGATTCGAGAAGATATTCGCAACATAGCAATCATCGCCCATGTCGATCACGGCAAAACCACACTGGTCGACGAGCTGCTCAAACAGAGCGGCGTGTTCCGGGCCAATCAGGAAGTGGCGGAGCGCGTCATGGACTCCAACGATCTGGAGCGGGAGCGCGGGATCACGATCCTGTCCAAAAATACAGCCGTATGGTACAAAAACACGAAAATCAATATCATCGACACCCCCGGTCACGCAGATTTCGGCGGTGAAGTCGAGCGTGTTCTGAAGATGGTCGACGGGGTTATTCTGGTCGTCGATGCCTTTGAAGGTCCGATGCCCCAGACGAAATTTGTTCTGAAAAAAGCCCTGGAAATGAGCCTGCCCGTCATCGTCTGCATCAATAAGATCGACCGTCCGGAAGCGCGGTGCGAGGAGGTTGAGGAAGAGGTTCTGGAGCTTCTGATTGATCTGGACGCATCGGAGGAACAGCTGGACTGCCCCTTTGTCTATGCCTCCGCGAAGGCCGGATACGCGGTAAAGGATCTGGCGGATGAACCGGCCAGCATGAGTCCGCTGTTCGAGACAATCCTGGATTACATCCCGGCCCCCGAAGGGGATGAGACCGGGCCGCTCCAGATTCTGATCAGCACCATCGATTACAATGAATATGTCGGCAGGATCGGCGTCGGCAAGGTGGACCGCGGCGTCATCAAGGTCAACCAGGACGCGGTTCTCGTCAACCACCATGATCCGGACAAAAAACAGAAGGTACGGATCAGCAAGCTCTATGAATTCGACGGACTGACAAAAACAGATGTGACGGAGGCCTCCATCGGATCCATCGTTGCCATCTCCGGCATCGCGGATCTTCATATCGGAGACACGATCTGTGCGGTGGACTGCCCGGAAGCGATCCCCTTCCAGAAAATCTCCGAGCCGACGATCTCGATGAATTTCATCGTCAACGACAGTCCCCTGGCGGGCCAGGAGGGGAAATATGTAACCTCCCGGCATCTGCGGGACCGTCTGTTCCGCGAACTGAACACGGACGTCAGTCTCCGCGTCGAAGACACGGAAGATACCGATACCTTCAAGGTATCCGGCCGCGGCGAACTTCATCTCTCCATTCTCATCGAGACCATGCGCAGAGAGGGCTATGAATTCGCCGTGAGCAAGGCGGAAGTCATTTACAAATTCGACGAAAGAAACCGCCGTCTGGAGCCTATGGAGCTCGCCTATATTGATGTGCCGGATGAATTTGCCGGAACGGTCATCCAGAAACTGAGTCTCCGCAAGGGCGAACTTCAGGGCATGGGCCGTTCGTCCGACGGTTCCACACGGCTGGAATTCGAAATTCCGTCGCGGGGACTGATCGGCTTCCGGAATGATTTCATGACGGATACAAAAGGGGCCGGCGTGATCAATACCATCTTCGAAGGGTACGGGCCCTATAAGGGAGATCTGCAGTACCGCAGCCAGGGATCCCTCATTGCGTTTGAAGACGGAGAGGCCGTGGCATACGGACTGTTCAATGCGCAGGACCGCGGCACCCTCTTCATCGGGCCGGGAGAAAAAGTATATTCCGGCATGGTCATCGGACAGAGCGGGAAATCGGAAGACATCGAACTGAATGTCTGCAAGACAAAGCATCTGACCAACACCCGCGCGTCGGGGTCGGATGAAGCCCTGAAGCTGACTCCTCCCAAAATCCTCAGTCTTGAACAGGCCATGGAATTTATTGATACGGATGAGCTGCTGGAAGTGACGCCGAAGAGTCTGCGGATCCGCAAGAAGATCCTGGATCCCACCATGCGCAAACGAGAAATGATCCGCAGCAGGCAGTCGAAGAACTGAGTCCGCCGGCAGGGCGGACTAAAGGAGGCAGGGCAGAAAATGTTGGTACCCTTTCTGTTGTTTCTTTTGGGTTTTGTATTGTTGATCAAGGGAGGCGACTGGTTCGTGGACGGCGCGGTGGACATTGCGCACCGCTTCCGCCTGCCGGAGCTTCTGATCGGCGCAACGGTTGTGTCCATCGGCACCACGCTGCCGGAGGTCATGGTCTCCTCGCAGGCAGCTTTTGCCGGCAATGCCGGTATTTCCTACGGGAATGCCATCGGTTCGATTATCTGTAATACCGCACTGATCGCTGCCATTACCGTTGCCGCCAGGCCTTCGGCCGTTCGCCGGGACTCGCTGATTATGCCGGTTCTCTTCTTTTTCGGCGCGGCTTTTGTATATTCCGTGATTGCCTGGACCACAGGGCGTTTTACCCGTGCTGCCGGTCTGTTCTTTCTCGCCGTATTTGTTGTCTACATCGTTCTGTCTGTACGCCAGATGAAAAAAAACCCGGATTCTTCATCCGGGGAAGAGGAAACGATCCGCTCACCGCTCTGGAAAGCGCTTTTTCGTCTGGCCGTCGGCGCAGCCGCGATTGCGGCCGGTGCGCATTTTCTTGTTGAAAACGGTACCCTGATCGCGTCCTGGCTCGGCGTTCCCGACAGCGTCATCGGTCTGACCATGGTCGCTCTGGGGACTTCGCTTCCGGAACTGATTACCGCGATCACATCGCTGATGAAAGGACACAACAGCCTCTCCCTCGGCAATGTGATCGGAGCGAATCTTTTCAATATTATTCTGGTTTCCGGAACGGCCATCACAATCTCTCCGTTTTCCATACCGGCGGAGAAAACGCTGGGAGGCATCAACTCCTCCCTGGTCGTCGATATTCCGGTCATGCTCCTTGTGATGGGAATTCTCTGTATTCCGGCGCTGGTCCGGCAGCGACTGTCCCGCGCGCAGGGGATTCTCCTTCTGATCCTCTATGTGAGTTTTACAGCGTATCAGTTTTTATTCTGACCGTTCTTCGCGCCGGTTCTCCCGGATCTTTGCAAGAAGAACCTGCTTCTGTGCCTGGATGTGCTCATTGACAGCCTTCCCGGCACTTTTTTCGTCTCCCTGCCGGATCGCTTCCAATATTCTCCTGTGCTGCCGGAGGATTTCCGGAACCGCCAAATCCTCTTTCAGATACTCCACACGGTACCGGTACACCTGATCTTCCAGGCTTTCCATAACCTTCAAAAGGCTGCGGTTTTCGCCAGCCTCACAGATCGCCCGGTGAAACTGCCCGTCCGCCGCCGCCCTGCTTTCCAGGCTGCCGCCGCTGCAGCTCCGTTCGAAGGCCCGGGCAGCTGCCTCCAGTTTCACTGTTTTCTTTTCGTCCGCCATCTGGCAGGCTTTTTCCGCAGCGAGCGTCTCCAGCGCAGAACGCACATCCAGCAGATCTTCCATATCTTCCCGGCAGATTCCGGTAACCATGGCGCCTCGATGCGGCACCACACAGACAAGACCCTCCTGCTGCAGCATATGGATCGCTTCTCTCACCGGTGTTCTGCTGACACCGAGCTGTCTGGCGAGGGGCAGTTCCAGAAGCCTCTCACCCGGTTCCATTTTCCCGGAGAGAATTGCCTTTCTCAGGGTTTCAAAGACAACTCTTCGGAGTGACAAATCATCATTCATTTCAAGCACGATCTCTTCTGTCATTGATGCACTCCTTTATGCACGGAAGGAAACCATTCTGTCAGGAAAACCTGCCCGTATCCTTCCTCTTTCATCTGCAGCACGGCCTCTCTGGCACTCTGCTCCTGCGCAAAGATTCCGAAAACCGAAGGCCCGCTGCCGCTCATTCTTGCCCCCAGTGCGCCAAGCGCAAGGAGACGTTCCCGAATCCGGTCAATCTCCGGCCAGGTACGGGCGGTCACAGTTTCAAGCACATTCCCCATCCGTTCTGCCAGGCCTTTCAGGTCTCCCCTTTCCAGCGCAGCGATTTGTCCGTCGATGTCCGGATGGACCGCAAGCTCCTGCACCTTCAGGTTTTTGTATACATAGGCAGTCGACACATGGACGGGCGGTTTGACAATGACCACATACGCTTCCGGCGGAGCCGGAAGCACGGTAAGCCGTTCCCCGATTCCTTCCGCCAGGGCCGTTCCCCGCAGAATGCAGTACGGGACGTCCGCACCGATTTTCACCGCCCGTTTCATCAGTTCCTCCGCGCTCAGTCCCAGGCCGAAAAGGCGGTTGAGCCCCACCATCACGGCAGCCGCATCCGCGCTGCCGCCGGCCAGTCCCGCTGCCACCGGGATGTATTTGATCAGATCGATATAGATCCCGTTTTCCCGGGGGAATTCCTCCATCAGGCAGGCAGCTGCACGGAAGGCCAGATTCTCCTGATTTTCCGGAACAAAGCTGACGTTCGTCCGGATCCGGATCCCGGGCGCAGCCGTTTCCGTCAGATGTATACGGTCATACAACGTCACCGTCTGCATAATCATCCTCAGATCATGGTAACCGTCCTCCCTTTTCCGGAGAACATCCAGCCCCAGATTGATTTTTGCGTATGCTTTCAATTCCATTGTTTTCATTCCGATACGATGACCTCCGGCAAATTCGTAATGATCAGATGTTCCGCATCCCGGTCGTTTCTGCTTCTCATATTGTAGGCATAGCGATTGTCAAAATGCAGAATCCGGAATTTTTCCCCGTAAAGTTTTGAAATGAAATCCGTATTTTTGATCACCAGCAGGAACTTTGCCGGTGTGCGGTCCAGCATCGCTGCCAGCCTGCGGTGATCTTCCTGCCCGAAGGATTTTCCTTCATAATCCGAAAAATCCGTGTCATACGGAGGATCCAGAAACAGGAAATCCTTTCCGGACAGATCCAGGCGGTTGACGAACGTTTCGAAGTCCTCGCAGCAGAGCTGTGTCCTCCCCAGCAGAGAAAGGACCTCTTTCCGGTACATCCGGTCAATCTTTGCGCCGAAATCCTTTTTATTATAGCTGACGCCGCCATAGGGAATATTGAATTCTCCCCGCCGGTTGTACCGGAACATGGATCCATAGCAGTATTCTCTGACAAAATAAAAATTCGCAGCCCGGTAAGACGCGGACGTCTCCAGCTTCCCGGAATGAATCCGGTTGAACACGTCCCGGAAATACAGATAATACCCGCTGGTAAACCCGGTTATCAGATTGTCCCGGATGTCCTCCGCCGGGAACGGACGCTTCCGGTGATTTCTTACCGTGCGCCAGAGCTTGTCCCCGACGGAATCGGTCATTACCCGGAGATATTCTTCCCTCTCCGGCATCAGCCGGCAAAGAACCGACGGATCCCCTGCAATCTCCCGGGTCAGATGCTCGTGAATCGCAAGCGTCTCCAGATCCGTCCCTTCCGCAGCCGCGCTCACACATATGTCAAACAGCATCCGCAGGTGACTGGCGTGCATCCCGCACAGGTGCCCAAGCGCCGCAAAGCTGTCCCGGTAAAGCAGCAGATCTTCCTTCATTCCCGGGTCTTCGGTCTGCAGCATTCTGTAAAACTCCATCAGATCCTTTGAAGTATCATTCAGCACCGCCTTCTCCGGTTCCAGATAAAAATACAGAGCCGCTCCTCCCGCAAACGGTTCAATATATCGCTCAAAATCCGGAATATGCGGAAGGATTTTGTCAATCTCTGCCGCTTTCCCTCCCGGCCATTTAATCAACGGTTTCAACATGACGGTCTAGAACTCCCTGATCTGATCATTTTCCTCATTCTGCGTATTCTCGATGGAACGGATGACCGCTTCGTAGCTGTAATCATCACTGACTTTCACAGTCACCGTATCTCCGACATGCCTGCGCATCAGCGCCTTTCCGAGGGGAGATTCGATGCTGATCTGATTCTCCAGAGTATTTCCCCGGATCGCAGTGACCAGACGATACGATTCCGTCGCATCATCCTCCGGTATATAGATCGTCACGGTGTTGTTTACGCCAACTTCATCGTCCTTTGAATTTGTGGAGATCACCGTTGCCGTCTTCAGCATCCGTTCCAGATACCGGATTCTGCTTTCGTTGGCATTTTTATCCCGTTTCGCCGCATAGTACTCAAAGTTCTCGCTCAGATCCCCCTGGGCACGGGCTTCCTGAACCGCAGCGATGGCCTCCTTCCGAACCACCAGCTTGCGGTGTTCGATTTCCTTCTCAATTTTCTCTACATCACTCTTTGTCAGTTTATCGTACACGTTTTTCCTTTCTTCATCCGCCCTCAGGAACCGGCGATCCCGAGCCGCTCCCCTGCCTCACGCAGACGTTCCTGAAACTGAACGTAAAAATCCCGTTCAGGATCCCAGGCTCTCTGGTAGAACTGCTCCAGCAGAAAGATACAGACTTTTTTGCGCAGGACATCCGGTTCCCCTTCCAGAAAATGCTCCAGTGAGACCGTCCATCCATGCCATGTGCGGATATAGTCTTCATATTGTTCCAGATTGGGGGTGTCCAGCCAGCTGCGGATCCGGACCTTGGCTTTGTTTCTGCCGCACTCATGGATCTGCAGAAAATAGCGGAAATCATTCCCCTCATAATATCTTCCCAGCGGGAAAAGCCGGCAGATCCCCGGCCGGGCTTTGTGTATGCTGCACCAGCCGTTTTCATCCAGAAACGTACAGGTATTTTCCGGTCCGCACATGTCCAGAACCGGCAGGATCAGGCCGTCGATCACCTTCAGCTTTGCATGCCCGTCCAGCAGCTGTTCAAAGGACAGCCCGGTTCCCTGATCCAGCCGGTAAATATCATACGGATCAAGAACAATCGTCTCCTCCATCCCATGGCAGCAGGCGCTGCAGCCTTCGCAGCCTCCGGTATCCAGTCTGGCCAGATCACTGCTGCGGTAGAATTTTCCGTCGGATATCTCGGACAATGCCGCATTCCGTTTCATACCGTTCCTCCCATTGTATCCGCGTCAGGGCGTTACAGGAAACGAACAAATCGCACAGGTTTATATTCATTTCCTGCGCCGGATCTTCGCCGCGACGAACCGCGTGGCGCGGCGTTCGAAGCAGGCCTTCCTATTCGCCCCGGAGCAGTCCGCCGATCTTCGCCGGTCCTCAGAGGGAAAGGCGGATCTCCCGGCCGCTTCTGTGGTACCGGCAGAGTCTGACGCCCGCCGATTCCAGCATCCTCCTGGAGGCAATCACAGAGACCGTATCCGCATATTTATTGTCGTCGTATATCAGCTCCCGGATCCCGGCCTGGATAATCGCCTTGGCACATTCATTGCAGGGGAAGAGCGTCACATACAGTTTTGCCCCCTCCAGGCTTCCGCCCCGGTAGTTGAGAATGGCGTTCAGTTCACTGTGAACGGTATAAACGTATTTCCGGTCGAGCTCTTCTCCCTCCCGCGCCCACGGAAATTCATCATCCGAGCAGCCGATCGGAAAGCCATTGTATCCCATGGATAAAATCTTATTGTCCTGGCTGACGATGCAGGCGCCGACCTGTGTATTCGGATCCTTGGACCGCATCGCCGACAGATGGGCAACCCCCATGAAATACTCGTCCCAGGAAATGTAATCCTGCCGTTTATCGCTCATGATCTCGATCTCCTCTGGTGTCTTCCGCTTCCGGGCAGAAGTCCGCCCGGAAGGCAGGATGGTTTATTTTGTTCCGAAAATCCGGTCGCCGGCATCTCCAAGGCCCGGAACAATGTATCCATGATCATTGAGTTTCTCATCCAGCGCCGCGATATAGATATCCACGTCCGGATGATCCTTCTGCATGCGCGCTACGCCTTCCGGTGCAGCAATGATGCACATGAAGCGGATGTTTTTGCAGCCATGCTCCTTCAGCATACGGATCGCCGCACTGGATGAGCCGCCGGTCGCAAGCATGGGATCAACGACAAACACTTCCCGTTCATCGCAGTCCGACGGAAGCTTGCAGTAGTACTCCACCGGCTCCAGCGTCTCCGGATCCCTGTACAGTCCGATGTGTCCGACTTTTGCGGCCGGAATCATATCCAGCATGCCGTCGACCATGCCAAGTCCCGCACGGAGAATCGGAACAACCGCAAGTTTTTTCCCGGCGAGTTCCTTCACCGTTGTCTTACAGATCGGTGTCTCAATCTCCACATCCTTCATTTTCAGATCCCGTGTGGCCTCAAAACACATCAGCTTGGCAATCTCACCGATAATGGTCCGAAAATCCTTCGATCCGGTCTCAATTCTCCGAATCACACCTACCTTGTGCTGAATCAGCGGATGATCCAATACGATTACGTTTGACATAGTCTATCCCTCCTGTTTTAAGATATCTGCCAGCCGGTTTGTCATAAACCAGAGCTGTTCAAAACAATTTCTGTAGTCGTCCGAGGAGCCTCCGTAGGGATCCATGACCTCTTCATCCGCCCCGACATACTCCCGGAAGGAGTATACGTTGACTGCCCCCGGATACTGGGAAAGAATTTTCTCCTTCTGCTGCTCCGTCATCGTCAGGATCAGCGTTCTCTCATCAAAGTCCTCCTCGCTAAGCTGCCTGCTGGCATGGTTTTCGAGGGTCAGGTCCAGCGTATGCAGCGTCTCCTCCACCCGCATGTTGACCGGTTCCGGAAACAGGACAATCAGTCCGCGGGATTCGATCAGGATATCCTCCAGCAGGAAACGATGCATCATGATCGCCTCCGCCATTGGCGCCACGGAGGTATCTTCTCTGTCAACAAATATTAATTTGTCATACTGTTTCAAAACCTTCCGCTCCTTTCCCTTTCCCCGCAAGAATGATCTGATGGCCGGCGGCTTTGATCAGGCGGTTCATGATCGCCTGCCCGATCCGGGGTGTGTCAAACGCCTCGGAATAGATCCGATCCGCCGCTGCCTCGTCAAAATCCCGAAGGAGTGCATACAGATGCATTGCGATGGTGATTTCTTCTTTTCTGGACCCGGCAGAGCGAATCATGACCGTCTTCCTGCGTTCTGCGGATCCGTCCGATCCCGCAGCGCGGCCGGTATCCTTGGAAAATACGTCTTCATAATACGGACCGGTTTCGTCCGACGCAATGATGCCCACCGACAGTCCCTGCGCCAGATCCCGCATGGCCAGATCGCAGATCGTCCGGATTACATCTTCCTGCCGGCCTTCGACAATCGACAGGTCCGCCTCCGGCGCGTAATGCCGGTATTTCATTCCCGGTGCCTTCGGGCGGAACGCCGGGTCCTCCGACATCAGTCCCCGATCCATCCGCACTTCGCCGAGCACTTCCCGCAGCATCTCCAGGGAGATATAACCGGGCCGCAGGATCACCGGGATTTCCTCTGTCAGATCGATAATCGTAGATTCGATCCCGATGCCGACTTCCCCGCCGTCAATGACTGCGTCGATTCTGCCGTCCAGATCATGAATTACATGTTCTGCCCGTGTCGGGCTCGGCCGCCCGGAGGTATTGGCACTGGGCGCGGCAATGAATCCGCCTCCGCACCGGATCAGTTCCAGCGCCGCGGGATGGGCCGGCATCCGGATGGCCACCGTATCCAGTCCTCCCGTGGTGGCATCCGGCACGCGCCGGTTTTTCGGGAGAATCATGGTCAGCGGGCCGGGCCAGAAGGTATCGGAAAGCAGCTTCACCTGCTTCTCCGTCTCCGCATCCATCTGTGTGATCTCAAACAGCGATTCGATCCGGGCAATGTGGACAATCAGGGGATTGTCCGAGGGGCGCCCCTTGGCTGCATAGATTTTTGCAGAAGCGTCTGCGTCCAGCGCATTTCCTCCGAGCCCGTACACCGTCTCCGTCGGAAACGCCACCAGTCCCCCGTCCAGCAGAATCTGTCCTGCCCTCCGCATCTGTGCCGGATCAATCCGTTCTGTCATGTCCATCCTGAGCGTCTGCATATTTTTCCACAATCCTCATAATCACGCCGACAACAAAATCCATCGCTTCCGCACTGATATGCTCGTACGGTCCGTGGAACGCACTGCCCCCGGTCCCGAGATTGGGGCAGGGCAGCCCCCGGAATGTGAGCTGTGCTCCGTCGGTTCCTCCGCGCACGGGAGAGACATCCGGCTCTTTGCCCATACCGCGGATGATTTCTTTTACATTCTCAATCAGATGCATACAGTCCTGCAGTTTCTCCGCCATGTTGCGGTACTGCTGCCGGATCGTCAGGCGCACCGTTCCCTCGCCGTACGCCTCGTTCAGCATTTTCTCCATATGGCGGAGCGTCTGCATTCTTGCCTCAAACAGGGCGCTGCTGTGATCCCGGACGATCATGCTGACCGCCGCCTTCTCCACGGTCCCTTCAATGGACGTCACATGGTAGAAGCCTTCATATTTCTCCGTGCAGGAGGGCGTTTCATAGGGCGGAAGCATCGAAACGATCCGGGCGGCGATCAGCCCGGCATTCACCATACGGTTCTTCGCATCTCCCGGATGAATATTCACGCCGTGAATCTCAAACTTTGCTTCGCACGCATTGAAGGTTTCATATACGATCTGTTCTTCCCTGTCTCCGTCCACCGTATAGGCATAACGGGCGCCGAATTTTTCCAGATCCAGATCTGCGGCCCCGCTTCCGATCTCTTCGTCCGGGGTAAAGGCAATGCAGATTTTCCCGTGGGGGCGTCCGCTGCCTTCCCGGTCCGCCGAAAGAATGCGCTCGGCGGCCGTCATGATTTCCGCAATCCCGGCCTTGTCGTCTGCTCCCAGAAGCGTTGTCCCGTCCGTCGTGATCAGCGTCTGTCCGATCCGTTCTTTCAGATCCGGAAACATTTCCGGTGAAAGGATGCGGCCGCTCTGTCCGAGACGGATTTCCCCGCCGTCATACTGCTCGTGAATCTGCGGCCGGACCTGTTCGCCGCAAAAATCCGGCGCTGTATCCAGATGTGCGAGGAAGCCCACCGCCGGAGCCTTCTCATATCCGGGCGATGCCGGAATGGTTCCGTACACATAGCACAGATCATCGACATGGGCGTCCCGGATCCCGATCGCGGTCATCTCCTCCACAAGGATCCGGGCAAGGTCGAATTCCCTTCCGGCGGAGGGCGTTGTGCCGCTGTTCTCATCACTGGTCGTATAAATCTTTACATATTCGAGGAGTCGTTCGTAAGCTCTTTTCATTATACTATGTCCTTATTCTTCCGCGCGAAGAAATGCTTCATATCCTTTCTTCGCCTCATAAATATCCGCTTTGCTGGTGATTTCCATGGGGGCGTGCATGGAGAGCACGGCCACGCCGCTGTCGATGACATCCATCCCGTAAACTGCGGAGATATACGCAATGGTACCGCCGCCTCCGAGATCGATCTTTCCCAGCTCCGCCGTCTGCCAGGCGACGTCTGCATCGTCCATCGTTCTGCGGATCCATGCCATATACTCGGCATCGGCGTCGTTGGATCCGGATTTTCCCCTGGCCCCGGTATATTTGTTGAACACCAGGCCTCTTCCGAAAAAGGCGCTGTTCTTTTTTTCAAAGGCGGAAGCGTAGAGGGGATCATAGGCCGCACTGACATCCGAGGAAAGCATCCGGCTCGACGAGAGGGTCCGCCGAAGGGCCAGATCCGTCCCGGAAACGCCCGAAAGTTCCAGAAGCTCCGCCACCGTGTTCTCAAAGAAACGGGAATGCATTCCCGTAGCCCCGACGCTGCCGATCTCTTCTTTGTCGACAAGCAGTGCGCAGGAGGTATATTCCTGTACCGGGGTGTCAAGCAGCGCCGCCAGCGAAGTGTACGCACAGACCCGGTCGTCCTGGCCGTAGGCAGCGATCATGCTCCGGTCCAGTCCGCAGTCCCGCGCGTTCATCGCCGGAACGACCTCCAGTTCCGCGGAAAGGAAGTCCTCCTCTTCCATCTGATAGGCATCCTTCAGAATCCGGAGAATTCCCTCGCGTACGGACGCGTTCTCTTTCTCCTTATCCTCCGCCGCCGTTTCGCTCTCCTCTGTCGCTTCCCCGGAAGCGGTTTTCTTCACCGGCCTGCTGCCGATCAGGACATCCAGATTCTCTCCCTCAATCACGACACGCGCCTTCTTTTCCATCTGTTCCGACGCGAGGTGAATCAACAGGTCCGTGACACACAGCACCGGGTCGTCGGCACGGTCGCCGATTGTGACGGGGATTACGCTCCCGTCTTTTTTCGCCACGACGCCATGCAGGGCCAGCGGGATGGTAACCCACTGATATTTCTTGACTCCGCCATAGTAATGGGTGTCCAGATACGCCATCTGGCTGTCTTCATAGAGGGGATTCTGCTTAAGATCCAGTCTCGGGCTGTCAATATGGGCTCCGAGAATCCGCATGCCCTCCGTCAGGGGCCGTTTCCCGATCTGGAACAGTGCGGCCGCTTTCCGGCGGTTCAGTGCGTACACTTTCATTCCGGGTTTCAGGGTTTCCCCTGCGGAACGGATTTCCTCAATCCTCCGGTATCCGTTTTTCCGGGCCAGTTCTTCCGTACGGCTGACGCATTCCCGTTCCGTCTTCCCGTGATCCAGAAAGTCCCGGTATGTCCCGCACAGAGATTCCAGTGCGGCCAGATCCGCTTCCGTATAGGTTGTCCAGATGTTCTTTCGCTCCATTCCTGTTGTCCTCCTTGTCGTCCGTTTCACCTGGTATGCTGTCTGACATCCAGGATATAGTCTCTTACGGCTCTCTGGCATTCCTCCGGTCTTCCGTTGTTGGAAAACCGCCTCGTGATCTGCGCAGCAGCCAGCTGCTGCTCGGAGAAATCTTCCTGGTCCGCCAGAAAACGCCGGCACATCTCTTCATATCGGGGCCGGCTCTCCGCCCGCTCTCTCGCAAGCGCGCGGAAAAGGCGAAGGCCGTCTTCCACCTCAATGTAAATCGGAAGGATCCGGTTTTCGCCATAATAACTCCGCAGTTTCTGATAGGATTCCAGTGTGCCGATCGCCAGCAGATCCGCCGCGGACCCCTCTGCCCCGTTTCGGGAGGCTGTCACCTGACCGTCGTCCACCGTGAAGTAACTCCAGATGCCATGCACCGTATGATATTGTCTTAATTCAATGACTTTTCCGGCCTGCTCCAGTTCCTTCAGCCGGTCTTCACTTACAAAAAAATATGTGACTCCGTCCGTCTCCCCGCTGCGCGCCGGGCGCGTCGTATACAGTACCAGCGGGGACAGCGACAGCTCCTCATCCTGCAGGAGAGACGCATACAATGTGTCTTTTCCGGAGCCGCTTTTCCCCATCAGATAAAAAATCCTGCTCCCGTCAGTCTTCAAGCGCATCTCCTCTCTGTTCCGCTCCATGCAGTTTTGTTCTCCAGTCCGAACAGACCAGCCGTTCTTTTTCCCGGCGCCGCAGGTGTTTGATGGCATATTCCCGCTTCAGGGCCGATACCTTGTCCGGGGCTTCTTCTGCATAAATCAGCCTCACCGGCAGCCTGCTCCGGGTATATTTCGCGCCTTTTCCGTTGTTGTGCGCCTGCAGTCTGTGTTCCAGATTCACGGTCCACCCGGTATACCAGGTGCCGTCCCTGCATTCCAGGATATATACAAAGGCCGCCGGGGCCGCCCGTTCGGTTTCTACACGTTCCATTCCATCACGGTCTTTCCCATCTCCTTGCGGATATCCATGTCAAAGGCGGCGGTCATGTCCTTCACGCCCTGTACCCGGACAACGGCGCCCACCATTTTTTCCAGGTATCTTGTGATATTCGGATGGGAAACGCACAGCCCGATCAGACCTTCGAAGTCCGTCCGCCCGCTGCGGCTGGTTCCGAGCATGCGCAGGCCTTTTTCCAGAATCATTCTCGTATTGACCGGCACCGGATCCTCGGACACGCCGAGAATCGCCATGGTACCCTCCGGCTGGATGTGATCGATCATCTGGGCGATCACCTGTGCCGAAGCTCCTCCGCCGACGCACTCAAAGCTGTGATCCACAAGCAGATCCGCCGGGATCTCCGATACATTGCAGATATCGTCCGCAAACGAAAAATTGTTCAGCTTTTCATTGTCTACGCCGAACACAATCAGTCTTGCCTTCGGATACAGCACCCGCAGCAGCAGGGACGTGAAGTACCCCATATTCCCGTCGCCCCAGACGCCGAGGGTATCCCGTTTCTCATGTGCGGTCCGGTCGAAGCGCTGCAGACAGTGATAACATACCGACACCATCTCCGTGAACGCCGCCACCTCATCGTTGTCCATTTCCGGCGGAATCCGGACCAGCCGGTCCGCGCGCGTTTCCACGCATTCCTGCATAAAGCCGTCCATGCTGCTTCCCCGGAATTTGCTGCTGCGCAGATAGTTCTCGGCAGCCACCGGGCTGCTCTCCGACGGGACATTCGGGATCATGACCACCTTTTCCCCGGGTTGAAAATTGCCGTCCGGATCATAAAGCACCCGGCCGATTCCCTCGTGAATCAATGCCATCGGCAGCTTCTGCTTAAGAATATCCCGGGAACGCTTTCCCTGATAATAGCGCTGGTCCGCATTGCAGATCGACAGATAGGTCGGTTTTACCAGAATGCCCCCGCCCTCCAGGTCAATTTCGTGAAACACGGATTCAAACTGACGCGGTCTCACCAGCTGAAAAACGGTATTGAACATTTTCTTTCACGCTTTCTTTGGAATTCATCAGCGCTTTCCCAGAAGCGCCTGCGCAACCGTTATATCGTAGGGATAGGTAATTTTGATATTGGATACCTCACCCTGTACCAGATGAACATGTTCCCCCTTCAGGACCAGGATTTTGCATGCATCCGTCAGCGTATCCCGTTCCTGATCCGTCAGGCTTTCGTACAGCTGTTTCAGCCTGCTTGCGTGGAAAGACTGCGGGGTCTGGCCCTGATACATAAACCGCCGGTCCGGAATATCCGTGATTTTTTCATTGTCAAGGGCCTGGACAATCGTGTCGGAAGCGGGAATGACCGTATCGCACGCCCCGAATTCCCGCGCAAACCGGATGTTCTCGTCCAGGATCCGGTAGGTCACAAAGGGGCGGACCGAATCGTGCGTCACAATAATCGTATCCTCGTCCAGCCCCGCGGTGCTTTCAATATAGCGGATCGCATTCATGATGGTCTCGTTGCGGGTGCTTCCGCCCTCGATCACGGTAATCTTATCCGCACCGGGGATGTATCTGGACAGAATGTCCTCGGTATATCCGACCCACGCCTTCGGCGAAAGGATCAGAATCCGGTCAAACCCGGGATGTACCACAAATTTTTCCACTGTATGTATGATAACCGGTTTTCCGCCGATCTCAAGGAACTGTTTTGGTTTTTCGGCATTTCCCATGCGGGTTCCGATCCCGCCTGCCAGGATCACTCCAAATACTTTTTCCATATCCCTCACTCTTTCTTTTTATCCGCCGCTTCCGGTTTCGTTTCCGCACGCCTGCAGCCGCCTTTGCGCCGTATTTACAGTGTCTCGGAAATGATATAGCGCGGCCGCCCTTTCACTTCCTCAAAAATCCTGCTGATATAATAACCGATGACTCCCAGGCTGATCAGGATCAGGCTTCCGAGTACCAGCAGCAGAAGGATGACGGTTGTGAACCCCTCCACAGCAGATCCGCTGAAATACCGGACCAGTGTCTCCGCGCTGAGCAGAAACGCAAAGATCAGTGTCAGAACGCCGATCCACATCACCAGCTTCATCGGTGCGGAGGAGAACCCGACAATATTGTTGACGGCATATTTGGTCAGTGAAAACACCGTCCATTTGGATTCGCCCGCAGCCCGTTTCTGTACGTCGAACTCCACGCTGGCCGTACGGAAACCGATCCAGGAAGAAATCGCCCGGAAAAAGGCATTTCGTTCGGGGATCCGCAGCAGTACCTCCACCGCCTTCCGGTCCAGCAGCTTAAAATCCGAGGCCTTTGACATGTCCAGCCCTGTGGAAGTGCTCATGATCCGGTAGAAAACGCGGGCGGCAAAGGAATGGGCCGCATTTTCCTCCCCTCTGGAGCGTTTAACTCCTTCGATGACTTCGTAACCCTCTTCCCACAGACGATACATCTGAATCAGTGTCTTCGGCGGGTGCTGCAGATCGCAGTCCATCACGGCGACACAGTCGCCCTTTGCCGAAGCCAGTCCGGCAAAGATGGCCGCTTCCTTCCCGAAATTCCGGGAGAAGCGGACGCCCCGGATGGTCCCTTCGGGCTTTTCTTTGGCTCCTCTTGCAATACACTCCCAGGTCCGGTCATTGGACCCGTCATCTACAAAAATCAGTTCGTATCGGATGCCTGCCTCCTCCAGGCTGGCAGGGATCGCCTCCAGCGCCGCCGGCAGCATGGCCTCTTCGTTAAAGGAAGGTATGACGACAGACAATAACGCCATTTTCGGATCCTCCTTAAGATTCCTCCTGTGTATTATACATGACATTCAAAAAGAATGCCACCCCTGTCCAGGGGTGGCAGACGATGGCCGCAACACTTCGCGAGGATACACAGTTTCGTCTTTGTTGACGTTCAGCCGAGTGTTACCTGCATATAATTGTTCGCTCGTTTGATCAGCGCCTGACTGCTCTGATCCCGGATAATCATAAGATAATAGGTTCCTTTTTTCGGTCCCTTCGTCTTTTTCGTCGTCGTCAGTCCGGACTTGACCAGAACGGTTGTCGACAGGGTATAGACATCCCCCTTCCCGGACAGCGTCAGCTTCTTTCCGTCCGGATATGCCGGTCCGTACAGATAAACCTCAAAGCCACCCTGAATGGATTTTGTCAGCTTCGGATAAAGCCCGATTTTCACAGGTTCTTCACCGTCCGTGGTAAAATACAGATATCTGGCGACATCTGCGCTTTCTCCCGCGCAGATCAGCACATTGCGGGCCGTATTTTTACTGAGCTGTACGGCAGTCGCTTTGCTGTTTCCGCTCTCATTCTCGACCTTCGTAAAACGGGCTTCCAGAAGAAAACGGCTTTTCTTCGCGATGGAAGCGCCTTTGATCCGGAAATAATAGGTTCCCTTGCTCAGTGTATAGTACTTAATCACCTGCTTTTTGCTTGTTCCGTTGACGTAGTTGACCTTATTGAGGTCGATCCGCTCTTTATCGGAATTGCACAGGCAGAGTGAAAAACCGTTCCGCTTCTTCTTTTTTGTCACTTCGATGCCGGTCACGCGCATCACGCCTGTGGTTCCGACCTTGAAGCGGGCATAGATGAAACGTTCTCCGTTGTACTTCCCGACATAGGAATACTTTCCGTCATTGGCCGTCATTTTGACCGTCCGGTCCTTCGCGGACGCCGAAAAAGCAAACAGCAATGTCGTAAGAACACCGAGAATCAGAAAAACAACCCTCTTTTTCGCAGTATACCCCTTAGTACTCATAAATCCTCCTGTTTCGGTACAGATCCGCGCTCTCCCCTGCACATTTACGGAAACTGCGGCATATCCCCATAAGCCGCAGCAAGTACCTTTTCTTTCCCTCTTACAGGCGTCTCCTGATTTGTCATAAGACAGCCCGCGCGGGCAAAAAGCCCTATATTTTTTATATCACTTCTGACGAAAAAGTCAACTGCCTGACGGAAAATATTGATGAACAAGGTGGCGGAACACCTCCATGTCATTCTTGTAGGTAATCTTCAGGTTAATGACATTCGAGGCAACCAGCTGCATCTGAATCCCGTGATGCAGGGCGATGGCCCCCGCACAGGTCATTCTCGCCATCTCCTCTTCCGTGGATTCCATATAAATCCGGTAAATCAGTCCGTACTGGAACGCTTCCGGCGAACCCGCGGAAACAATCTCTTCCCTCGGCACCACCTGCCGGAGCAGATGTGTCTCCGGATCCATCCGGTATACGGTATCGTACTGGCGCTCGCCCAGGGTCGCTCCGCCGTATTTTTTCACTGCGGCGATCACTTCCTCCGTACCGCCTTCGTCGACATACGGATGGGTCGCGTCATGAATCAGGACAACATCCTCGTCCGACGCAAACGCATGGGCGCTGATCAGGCCGTTTTTGACGGAAGCCGAGCGGGTATCTCCTCCGGGGGTAATATCCGTCAGTTTTTTCACACCGAGTTTGTCGGCCCACTCTTTGACATAATCGATCCAGTCCGGATGTGTGACGACGATGATCCGGTCAATGCATGCGCAGTCGTCATACCCTTTCAGAATATAGGAGAAGACCGGCTTCTCCTCGACAAGAACAAACTGTTTCGGAATATCCGCGCCGAACCTTGTCCCGGATCCGGCCATCATAAGCAATAAAATATTCAAATTTACTCCTCCTGCGTTCTCTGCGGCAGAATTTTTCCCACAATATCGCTGCGGTCCACGAGTCCGATGACTTCAAAACGGCTGTCCGAACTGTGATCTGGATTATCCCCCAGCACAAAATACTGACCGGGCGGAAGATACAGTTCCTCCGCGGCCTGTCCGGGATCAGAATACACCGCCTTCTCCGAAAAAAACGGGGAAGGCTCCCCGTCCACCAGCAGTCTTCCGTTTACAATCTGTACGTTCGATCCCGGGCATGCTGCAATCCGTTTGACGACAAGGGTCCGGACATTCCTGCTGCGAAACGCCACGACATCCCCCTCGCCAAATTCTGCCGCCCTGTGGTCCAAAAGAACCGGCTGAAAGCTGTGGTAGGCCGGCTCCATCGATTCCCCCTGGATCAGCATCAGCTGAAAAAGGTATCGGGAACTGAGCCAGGACAGGACAGCGACAGCCAGAATCAAAACCGGCAGGACAGCTCTCCTCCGGGGAGAAGCTGCCCTGTCCGCCTCATCACTTTCCTTCTTCGTCCTTGACGATGATCTCATCTGACTCTACTTCCTTGTTTCGATTTTCATCGATGCCAAGCTTTTCATTTACTTTTTTCTTTGCTCTTCGGAAATAGATACCTACAACCGCGCCTACCGCAATCACTACGCCGGCCACTGCCTGGATCACGTACGTCATGACAGACGGGTCGATATATGCGCTTCCCACGGTTCCGAACAGAAGCATGCTGCACAGCGCCGCATACATTCCAATTCCGAATATCTTAAAGAACTTTTTCATTGTCATACTGCTCCTTTCCAGTCGTTTCCTACTACCTTAACACCATTTCCGGTTTCTGGCAAGCGGTAGTCTTATGCTGACGCACATTCCATGAAACCGCGTGCAGCGGAGACGATTTTATCTGCCGGTTCCCTGGGTGCGCTTCTGCTGGAGGCGGCTGATGATGTAATGTGCACCCACCGGTGCGCTGTTGTCCAGGTTGAAAATGTATTCATCCAGGAATCTGCTGACCGGTTCACGGAAGCTTTCCTTGTCCAGGATCATCCGGTCGACCGAGGCTTTCACCTGATCCAGCTGGTCCTTGTTCAGGGAAATGCCGATCTGGTCGCGTGCGAAGATATCCAGCGGTACGGTATCAATCTTCTGGTATTCCGGGTTCATGACCTTCATTTTCGTGTTGATATACAGAACCGGTTTCAGCGTCGTGAACGTATATTCCAGGCCGATGCTGGACCAGTCTGTGATCAGAACGTCGGCATTATATACGGTCTTGTTGGAAGAGAAGTCGGTCTGGATCTCGATGTTGGTTCCCTGATACTGTTTCTTCAGCAGTTCGCAGCGTTCTCCGTGATGACGGACATACTGGGGATGCGGCCGTACAATGATTTCGTACGGTGTCTGTTTCAGCTCCTCCAGGATCTGATCCAGGCAGCTGTCCATGATGTTGTCCTCCTGCCAGGAGGGAGCCACCAGGACATAGGGCCGTTCATTCTCTTTGCCGGCGTTCGTTTCCTTCGCAAGTTCCTCCCGGTAAGAGGCGCGCATGTCGTCGATCAGCGTATGGCCCCATTCCACCAGCGTCTTCTCCGGCAGACCGTAGGCTTTCTCGGTCTTCCGGATTTCCTCCGTCTGGTGTTTTCCGGTACAGTACACCGTGTCAAAATGATCCAGCGCCCCAGTCCGCAGCGTCAGGTTCGGGCTGTTATAGCTGTGCGGAATATAGATGTATTCAATATCCTTTCTCACGTAGCTGCGTTTGATGTGGTAGTTTTCCAGATCCGGCATGGTCATCACGGCCACATCCGCATCCATTTTCATCATCAGTGTGATCAGCCGTTTTTCCCCGATATAATACGGCCGGATATGATCATTTTTCTCTGCCAGTTCAAAGATGATATCGTTCGGATCGCTTGTGATGTAGTGGATCGTCAGATTCGTATGCTCCAGCAGATATTCCACGGTTCCCCGGAAATACTTATAGAAACCGCTGGATTCCGAGTAGAAGACCAGATGTTTGTTGACCACGGAAAAGAACCGTTTATAGTCTTCCTTCTCCCGGCGTACCAGTTCCCGGCTTCGTTTTTCCTTTTTCCCGCCGACTTCTCCGAGTTCCCGAAGGGCTGCCTTGCTCTTCTCAAGCTCTTCGTAATCGATATATTTCTTCGGATTGATGATCAGGTTCAGCACCGCCTGCTGGCCGACCGTCCACAGATTGCTGCAGATCCAGTAGATCACCACGCCGAGGGGTACGAATGCGCCGAGGTAAAGGGAAAGGCCGACCGACACCGCCATGGTAAAATTCTGTTCAAATTTGGACTGCTCCGCCTGCAGCGGATTGATCCGGTTCTGGGCCACGCAGAGAATGAAGGAGGACAGCCCGGCAATCACGGGCGCCAGAAGCAGCAGTCCTTTTTCCTGCACCGGGATCAGACTCAGGTCCAGACCGAAGAAATTCATGTTGATGTCCGGATTTCCGATTCCCTTGCGGATCACGGCAATCAGTCCCATCAGGATCAGGATCTGTACCGTCAGCGGAATGAGGGATGCCAGCGGATGGTAGTGTTCCCGCTTGTAGAGCTTGGATTCCTCTTCTGCGATGGTGTCCTTGTCTCCAAAGTATTTGGCCTTGATCATATTCAGTTCCGGCGTCATTTTCACGACCTTGATGCCGTTTTTGTGAAGCCAGACCGCCAGCGGCAGCAGGATCACCTTGCTGAAGACCGTAAACAGGATCACCGCAAAGCCGTAGTTTCCGCAGATCCCGTAACAGAAATCCATTACTTTTTCCAGTATTGATATAATAGCATTCATAGAATCTCCCTACTCCTTCTGATGGCCGTCATCCCCGTGATCGGTCCAGGTGGACCAGCGGACGAGACGGTGCGCTACCTGCTGGTGCTTCGGCGGCAGCTTCATGAAGTCACCGTACTGCATGGTCAGAAATACATCCGGACGCTTCGGAACAGATACTTCCACCCCGGAGAACATCCCCCGCTGATAGGGAAGAAGGTCGTTCAGGTCGATATAGGTAAAGTCCGGAATGAAGCTGGCAACCATCGTAAGTCCCTGTTCTTTGGCATCCGCATTATACCTGGTGGCCGCCTTGATATATTCTGCCTGGCTTTTTGCCAGATCCATCGACCAGTATTTTTTCAGGGAAGCCGTCTGTTCCTTCAGATATCGTTTCTCATCGGCATTCCTTGGTGTCAGTTCGGAAGGATCCAGCGCGTACTGATGATTCGCGATCACGTTGTGGGCTGCCGACAGCGCAAGCACTTCCTCGATAAAGGGCTGGCAGTTCTCCGGCCGGTCCGGAAGAAAATCAAAGGGGAAGATGTCCAGGCAGATCCCCTTGTGGAAATCTCTGTCCTGATTGTATTCCGTGATGTATTCCGTGTCATCCAGCCGCAGCTTGGAGAACAGATAGGGAATATGCGGATCGGTCTCCCGGGTCTGGAGGAAAAACTTCTCTTTCAGGTACGGTCCCGCCTCATTGCAGAAACGGTCATAGTCGCTTCGCAGCATGGCGACGTCCACGTCATCGTCCCAGGGAATAAAGCCCTCATGGCGCATATAGCCCAGCATCGTGCCTCCGCATACAAAGTACCCGACGCCGAGTTCTTTGCAGACGCGGTCCATTTCCTGCAGAAGAATCAGATCAGCCTTCTGGATGCAGTCCACCTGCCGCTGCAGCTCTTCGTTCAGCATCGGCTGCCATACGGAGTAGTCTCCCGGGCAGGACAGCATCATGTCCCGGAACCGGATTTTCTGAAGCGGGAACAGCTCGCTTCCCAGGATCGCCTTGCTTCGCTGCATGGATACCCTGGCATACCGGTCCGTCCGGTCGTCATCGTTGAAGATCTGGGCCTGGCGATCGATCTCTTCCGCGGCTTTCACCGGATCCTCCACGGCAATGTAACCGGCCAGCCGGACCGCATCCACGATCTGTCCCGCATCCGGCTTCCGATTCCGCAGCTGTCCGTAGACCGCGCGGGTTACCGGATTGCGCACGAGCGTATGGTTCACCGGACCGGTATAGGTATGGGAATTCAGCAGAAGCTTCATGCGCTCATTCCGCTGATCCATGTCATCCACAAACCCGTGGTACATATAGAAATCTTCCGGAACCTTGTCGAAGGGAAGAATGCGGATATAGATATCGTTGTTCTGCCCGCCGGTCCATGAAATCGTCTTTGTCAGCAGCGGGTACCGCTGCTTCTCATCCCTGTATTCGTTGAGCTGAATGCCATATTCTCCCGCATGCTTCCGCAGGAAAGTCAGCATCCGTTCATAGTCTTCCCGGAGCATCCCCAGATCAAAGTTCCGGTTGTTCGCCTCCGGTACAAAGTCGTGATAAATCGCGGCCCCGATCAGCAGGGTCGCAATCGCAAAGTATTCCATATGCTCCCGCGTGCAGATCTTGTCGAAAATCTTGAGAATCTCCGTTCTTCCGGCGGTGACATATTCGGTATACGCATCGTCTTTTACTTCATGCCACAGATACGGCTCGGCCGGACCCCAGACATCCATCCCGTTCAGTTTCCTCCGCACCGTCGGGAATACCTGATCCTTCCGGTACAGACGGGGACGGTTCTGAAAGATCGTAAAGATCCTGTCCGCGTCTTCTCCCGTTCCGGCAGTCAGGGCCATTCTCTCCTGCTGCATCTTCTCATACTCTGCCCAGGTGTCCGAATGATGCTGCCGCGAATCATAGTCAAGGCATGTTTCTCCGTTGATCATTCTGCGGTGGTGCCGGTAGGTACGGATGGACGTCAACACTGCTGCCTGATATTCTTCATACACCTCCGGAAGCGGGTCGAAGGGATAGAGCTCGATCGGCCGGCTGTTCACCCACGGATCCGTCGGAAGATAGGGCGCCAGAATAAATCCCACATGGTTGGAATGTACCTGCGGGAACCCGTCGACGGTTTCAAAAAGCACCAGTTCCGGGTCGAAACGGCTCTGCAGCAGTGCGACGGCCAGCTCATAGTCCGAGCGCATCAGTCCGATCTGCCAGGCCTGGAAGCGTTTCAGATCCACGCTTTCCTGATAATGGGAACAGTCACTGGAAAGGTTTCCCATAATCGTATATTTGATCCCGTTCCGGCTGCACATCTGGTCAAACAGTCCGAGCGCACGGAGCCTGTCCGAAAAGACCTGCTCATCATACTGGTCTTTCGGCGGATTCATGAACTCTTCCGGACAGGCCGGCACCGACAGTTCCGTCCCGAGGAACGGCTTTTTCGTCAGCGGGAAAACACTCGACACGGCATGGGGCCGGTAAATCACATGCTCTGCCCGGCCGACGCGGTCCGTATGCCCCTTGTCGGTAAAATGCCGCAGCTGGCTGCGGTATTTCTCCATCTGTACCCGGTAATAATTGCCGGGCAGGGCGCGGTGCACCTTCCCGGAAACCTTTTCATCGGGCCGGCCGTTGCTGCAGGCCATCGATTCCGCGATCAGTTTTCTGCTGTTATGCTCCAGCACCTCGATAAACCCCGGATATTTGTCCTCCGAGGGGAGGTATTCATAGGGGTCGATCCGCAGAAACATCCGGACAGCGGCAAACCCGTCCTCCGTGCGCTCCTCCCGGTATACGCCGATCCCCGAATGCATCCGGAGAACGAGCCCTTCATCGCTGTACATCGGCAGGACTTCCATATTCAGTTTCTTCGCGGCAGCGGCAGCGTATTTCATGAAAGCATCGTAGTCGTCCCGCATCATAATGATCAGATATTCCATGCGCTCCGGATCGGAATCGTCCCCGTATTCGCACATAGTCAGCAGATCGCCTGCGGCAAAATAATGCAGATCTTTTCTTCTGCAGATGCCGTTGACAATCCGGATCAGTTCCTCCAGTGTCTTCTTTTTCAGTCTGTTCTGACGGATCAGCGTCTCTTCGATCACGCGCTGCGCGTGAATGTTTATCTGTTTTTCCAATTCGTTCTCCCTCAATCTATCCTCTATCCGGTGATTTCACAATTCAGGAGTACTCTTCCCTTGATCTCCCCGGGAATCTTATATAAGGCGAAGGCATCCGCCGCGTCCTTCAGCGGCAGGACACGGTCAATGACGGCATCGTCACAGACCAGGCTCCCGTTTTTGAGACAGGCGGAAGTCATTTCCCATTCCGGCCCGGGGAACGGCGCGCTGTAGGACATCCAGGTCCCGGTCACACTCATCTCTCTCCAGTTGATCTTTTTCCAGATCCGGGGCGGAAAGGTCATATCCCTCGCCGGTGTGCCGATCATGCAGATCTTTGCTTTATTGGCTCCCAGCAGAAAATCCTGCTGCATCATTTCCTCGCTCCCGGAGGCGTCGAACACATAGTCAAATCCTCTTCCCCCGGTCAGCGCCGCCAGTTGTTCCATATAATCTTCATCCAGCGTGCTGATCAGATCCGATGCCCCCATCTTCCCGGCAAGTTTCAGCTTTTCTCTGCTGCGGTTGACCGCTGCGATTCTTCTCGCTCCCATAATCCGGAGCCACTGGATTGTAAACAGGCCGACCGTACCGCAGCCAATCACAACGGCATCTTTCCCGCCCCGGAAATCCGTGTGAAACAGGGCATGCAGCCCGATGGTCGCCGGTTCGAACAGCGCCCCCTTCTCAAAGGAAATCCCCGGATCCAGCGGGAACACATTTTTCTGGGGCAAAACAATATATTCTGCAAAGCTGCCCTGGCGGCGGGATCCGATGAAACTGTACCGGGTGCACAAAGCGTAATCCCCTCTGGCGCAGTCCGGGCAGTCCAGGCAGGGCACCAGCGGCACGCCCACCACACGGTCCCCCACGGACCGGGCGGTTACGCCCTCGCCGACCGCATCGACGACGCCGGAAAACTCATGTCCGAAAATCATCGGATACATATGGGCCGCACCCTTGTTTACACGAGGGACGTCCGATCCGCAGATCCCGGAGAATTTCACCTTCACCCGGACCTCTCCCGGCCCGGGAACCGGTGTGTCACACGTCTCAAAGCGAATGTCGTCTGTTCCATAAGTGACCGCTGCGTACATTTCTCTCTCCTGTCTGCCGGCCTTCCGGCTGACTGTCTGTTGTGATCCGGTTTCCGCTTTCAAAAACATTACGATTTTCCGGAGTCGCTCTCGATAATTTTCCGCTTCAGCTCTTTCTGCGCGAACAGGATCGCCTTCTCGATCACCTGGTCCATATTATAATACCGGTAATCGCCAAGACGTCCGCCGAAGAATACATCCTTCTCCTGCTTCGCAAGTTCCTGGTATTTCGCGTAAAGAGCGTCATTCTCCTCATTGTTGACCGGATAATACGGCTCCATTCCCGGTTTCCATTCTTCCGAATACTCTCTGGAGATAATCGTGATCGGCTGCTGGCCGAACTCGAAGTGCTTATGCTCTATGATTCGCGTGTACGGGACTTCCGCATCCGTATAGTTCACGACCGCATTTCCCTGATAGTTCTCCATCGGGAGTTCCTCTGTCTCGAAGCGTACGGTCCGGTACTGGAGATGTCCGAGCCGGTAGCCGAAATACTCATCGATCGGGCCGGTATAGACAACCTTGCGGAACGTATCCGGATGCTCTTTCACGTAGGTCTGGTAATCGATTCCCAGCTTCTTGTCAATATTGTCAAGAAGCGCCTCCACAATCCGCGTATATCCGCCGATGGGTATGCCCTGATAACGGTCATTAAAGTAGTTGTTATCGTAGGTAAAACGCAGCGGCAGTCTCCGGATGATAAAGGCAGGCAGCTCCGTACATTTCCTGCCCCACTGCTTCTGGGTATATCCCTTGATCAGTTTCTCATAGATATCCGTTCCCACCAGGGAGATCGCCTGCTCCTCCAGGTTGGCCGGCTCGGTGATCTGCAGGTCGGCGATCTGCCGGGCGATCTCATCCTTTGCTTCCTGCGGCGTTTTT
>CACXHD010000034.1 GCA_902767335.1 uncultured Lachnospiraceae bacterium | reverse complement strand
AGGGGATTTCCTTCGAGGATGCTTCGATCCATGAATGCACCCGGGTCACCTTCGTCACCGTTGCAGACCACATACTTTTCATCGTTGTCCTGATTCAGGGCAAACTGCCACTTTCTGCCGGAGGGGAAGCCGCCGCCGCCTCTGCCGCGCAGACCGGATTTCAGGACTTCATCCACAACCTCCTGCGGGGTCATGGTCAGAGCTCTCTTCAGGCCCTGGAAGCCGCCCATGCCGAGCGCTTCGTTGATGTCTTCCGGATTGATGACACCGCATCCGTGCAGAGCAACACGGCGCTGCTTTTTGTAGAAGTTGATGTCATCCTGCTTGGAAACCTTTTCTTTTGTGGCCGGATCCACATAAAGCAGACGCTCAACCACCTTGTTCTCCATGATATCGGAAGTAACGATCTCTTCTACATCTTCAATTTTCACAAGACGATACAGCGTATCTTCCGGGAAAATCTTGACGAAGGGGCCCTGTGAGCAGAAGCCGAAACATCCGACGATATTGACGGTAGCCTGATCGCTGAGGCCTTTCTCCGCCAGTACTTCCTCAAATTTCTCCTTGATTTCCATGGAATGGCTGCTCAGACATCCGGTACCGCCGCAGAGCACGATGTGTCTTTTTCCATCCAGGCCTTTCAGCTTGTCTTCCAGACATTTTGTACATGCTGCTGCATGTTCATTCAGATTTTCAACTGTTTTGATCATTACGCAGCTCCTTCCCTTGCTTTGTAGTCAGCAACAACCTTCGGAACCTGATCCACGCTCATCTTCGGATAAACCGTACCGTTGATGGATACAGCCGGAGCAATACCGCAGGCACCGATGCATCTGAGAGCATCAATTGTAAACATTCCGTCTGCCGTTGTCTCGCCCGGCTTGATGCCGAGGATCTCGGAAAACTTGTCGATAATCTGCTGAGCGCCTTTTACATAGCATGCTGTACCGAGGCAGCAGCCGATGATGTATTTCCCCTTCGGTGTCAGGGAGAAGAATGAGTAAAAGGTCACTACACCGTAGATTTCCGCTACTGAGATACCAGTTTCTTTGGATACAACTTCCTGAACTTCAAGGGGAATGTACCCGAACTCGTTCTGGATGTCGCTCAGGATCATCATCAGCGGCGTCTTTTCATCTTTGTAACGGCCGCAGATCTCGATAATCTTCTGAGCTCCGCTTTCACTTAGTTTCGCCATAGCCTGTTCCTTTCTTTTTTGACCAGCCTGCATTGTCTATAGGCATTAAATACCATACTAATGATTGTATCTAATTGCCAATAAAATGTCAATATTCCGCGGAACGTTTTGGTACGTCCGGGGACATATTCTGCGGCTCGCTCTGCCCTGTAAATCTGTACTGGATAAATCAGGGGACAGGGGATAAAATAATACCGTAAAATGAAGCAGCGGCAAAACCGATGATCGAGTATCGCGCATTCATGCGCAGAGCAGGCAGACGGCTGCAGAGACAGTACGACTGTATCAGGAGGGGTACAATGGCAAAAATCATTGCGGCAGGACATATCTGTCTGGATATTACACCTGTGTTTCCGGTCAGCAATCGTTACAGCGCGCCGGGAGAAGTGCTGATTCCCGGAAAACTGGTTCTTATGGAAGGCGCTGATATACATACCGGCGGAAGTGTGGCCAATACGGGGACTGCGCTGAAGCTGCTGGGAAATGATGTGGATCTGATGGGGAAAATCGGCGCGGATCCATTCGGTTCCATCGTACAGAATACGTTAAAGAACTATGGGATTTCCGGCCTTCTCATCGATCCGGACGGCACAACTTCCTATTCGGTTGTACTGGCAGTTCCCGGTATGGACCGGATCTTCCTTCATGATCCCGGAGCCAACGATACATTCGTCAGCGCCGACATCCCGGAAGACGCGCTGAAGAATGCGGATCTGCTTCATTTCGGTTATCCGCCGTTGATGAAGAAAATGTACGAAAACGACGGACAGGAGCTGGTCTGCGTTTTTCAGCGGGCCAAGGCGAACGGTCTGGCGACAAGCCTTGATTTTGCGGCGATTGACCCGGCATCCGAAGCAGGAAGCATTGACTGGGAAAGCATTCTGCGTTCTGTACTGCCTTATGTGGATTTCTTTGTGCCAAGCTTCGAAGAGCTTTGCTTTATGCTGAACCGGGAGCGGTATGAACAGCTGGCCGCAGAAGGAGGCGACCTGACGGACGGGCTGCAGGTTGAGGAAGAATGCGGCCCGCTTGCCCAAAAACTGCTTTCCATGGGCTGCCGCTTCGTCCTGATCAAATGCGGCACCAGCGGTATGTTCTATCAGTCGGCCGGGAAGGATGCGATCGAAAAGATTGGTCCCCGGGTGTGCATCGATGCGGAAGCCTGGGCGGATCGGAGAGGAATCCAGCCCTGTTTCAAGGCAGATATCGTCCGCTCCGGTACCGGCGCAGGGGACACAAGCATTGCCGCATTCCTGACCGGCGTACTCGCGGGAAAAACGCCGGAGTCCTGCGTGGCGCTGGCTGCGGCGGAAGGTGCCTGCTGTGTAACGTCTTATGATGCTCTGAGTGGTATTCGACCCATTCCGGAACTCGAAGAGAGAATCCGAAACGGATGGGAGACAATGTAAATTGTAAATAAAGGAGGATTGTCGATGCTTGTCAATATGAATGATGTACTGCTTCCGGCCCGGGAGAACCACTATGCGGTTGGATTTTTCAATGCGGTCAATATGGAAATGGCGCGGGCCATAATCGAGACCGCGGAGGAACTGCGCTCTCCCGTAATGATCGGCACGGCGGAAGTACTGCTTCCCGAAATTCCGCTGGAACTCGTGAGCGACTATCTGATCCCGATGGCGGAGGATGCCTCTGTTCCTGTGTGCGTACATTATGATCACGGTCTGACCTTTGACAAATGCATGGAAGCTTTGAAGCTGGGCTTTCGCTCTATTATGTATGACTGCTCCAAACTGCCCTATGAGCAGAACCTCAATGCTGCCGCGGAAATGGTACGGATCTGTCACGCCATGGATGTAACGGTCGAAGCCGAACTGGGCCATGTGGGAGATAATGAAGGAGAGGGAAAGCTGGCGCGTCCTTCGGATTATTTTACCGATCCGGAAACCGCAGCGGACTTTGTACAGCGCACCGGCGTCGATTCTCTGGCGATCGCGGTCGGAAATGCGCATGGAGACTACAAGTTCCCTCCGAAACTGGATTTTGAACGGATTGAAACCATAGCGCAGAAGACCCGCCTGCCCCTGGTGCTTCATGGCGGAAGCGGCCTTTCCGCATCGGATTTTCGCACTGCCATTGCAAAAGGCATCTGCAAGGTAAACATTTTTACCGATCTGGACAAAGCCGGAAAAGCAGGAATCGAAGCCGGTCTTGCAGCCGGAGCCGGCAGCATGATGGAACTGATGCCCTATGAAATGAATGCCATGAAGGAGGTTGTCCGCGAAAAGCTGCAGCTGTTCGGTTCCGTCGGCAGCGTGTAAGTGTAAGGCGGATCACAGTGCGGCGTCAATGTTAATGACAAGGAGCCTGTAGCTGTATAACAGATCATCATTGCTGAAAAGGCAATCGCATGTTACGGCTTATGTGTCTATCCTTGCCATCAATACTACCGTCTCGACGTGCTCCGTCCACGGAAAAAGGTCGTAGGAGAAAAGACTTATGGGTTGATAACCTGCTTTCATCAGAAATCGGATGTCCTTAACCTGGGTATCCGGCCCGCAGGAAATATACACAATTCGTTTCGGAGCAGCTTTGATCAGAGCCGAAAGAAAGGCTTCGCTGCTTCCGGAGCGGGGAGGATCCATAAGCACCACATCCGGGTGGAAATCATTCTTAAGCAGATATTTTCCCGCGTCATCACAGACAAAAGATATATTCCGGATCTGATTGATTCTGGCATTCACGCGGGCATCGGATACCGCATCCCTGTTTAATTCGACCCCGATGACCTTTCGGCATTTGGGTGCGGCAAGTATGCCAATGGTACCAGTACCGCAATAAGCGTCCAGCAGAACCTCCGATCCGCTGCACCCTGCCAGTTCAATCGCTTTTTCATACAGTCTGGCCGCCTGCGGCGGATTGATCTGATAAAAAGCCCCCGGAGAGAGTCTGAACCGCATGCCCAGCAGCTCATCATAGATAAACCCGGGACCGTAAATCGTCTGAAACTTCTCTCCGAGCACTTTGCTGGTATAGGCACCGTTGATATTCTGGATCACCGTTGTAATTTCCGGGAAGCGTTTTCTCAGTTCTTTAACAAAATTCTGCCTGCCCGGGAAAAAGCTGGTTCCGGTTACCAGGATGACCATGACTTCCCCTGTGTATTTCCCTGTCCTGACCATGACATGCCGAAGAACACCGCTTTTCTTTGTTTCATCATAGGCGGGAAGGCGGAATTTCTCTGCCAGCGTTTTCACAGTTCCTATGATTTCATCTGCAAGTTCATGGTCCAGAAGGCAGGTTTCGACCGGAACGATCCGATGGGTTCCTGCCGCAAAATTTCCGCACAAAAGATGTCCGGCATCTTTGGATTTGAAAGACATCTGCACCTTGCAGCGGTAATGCAGCTCCTGAGATGGAACAATGGGCTGTGAAGTCAGCCGCAGATCTTTAAACAGCTTGTTCACATACGCCTGTTTTTTCCGGAGCTGTTCTTCGTAGGTCATATTCAGATATGTGCAGCCCCCGCACCGGGGAAACACAGGACAGCTGTACGTTTTATTCATGGTTTGTGCTTTCCTTGAAAATGATCGTTTCGGGCTATGTAAGCGATTTTTGGATGCTGTTCTCGAACGAAAAGACCAGCAGGATGTGCATGTTATTTCTCTGCAGTTTCCAAGCTTCCTCTGAAATTCGGAGCATACCTGGCGGCAATCAGAATGGCCTCTTCCATGCTGATACTGGTGGCCAGTCCTTTGCCTGCCACGTCAAATGCGGTGCCATGATCGACGGAGGTCCGCAGAATGGGCATGCCTCCGGTGATCGAGATCGTTCTGTAAAAATCGACGGTTTTGGAAGCAATATGCCCCTGGTCATGGTACAGGGACATGACGCTGTCATACTTTCCCTCCATGGCCTGGAAGAAAACGGAATCCGCGCCGATCGGTCCGTAAACCGGATATCCTTCTTCCCGGAGAAGCTCTACCGCAGGCGCCACCTCTTTGACCTCCTCATCGCCGAACAGTCCATGCTCCCCGCAGTGAGGGTTCAGTCCCGCAACTGCCATGGTCGGATGATCCAGACCCAGCTGTTTCATAACAGCAAAGCTCCGACGGACATAGTCCGCCAGCCGATCCTTTGTAATCAGATCACATGCATTTCGAAGGCTGACATGGCGGGTCAGGAAGAAGATCAGCGTATCTCTGACCTCAAAAATCGTCAGGGGATCCGCCGTGCCGGTCAGGGCTCCGAAGATTTCCGTGTGGCCGATATAGGGGACGTCTGCCGCACGCAGGGATTCTTTGTTTATGGGCGTTGTACTCACTGCGTCGGCTCTTCCGTCCATGGCCAGCCGGATGGCCTTTTCGATATATTCATAAGCTGCTCTTCCACAGGCGGCATTGACGGTTCCGATCGTAAACTCTTCCGGGCGGATATTGTGAAGATCCATTACATTCAAAACCCCGGGCTCATAAACACCCTCTTCCGGAGACCGGATCTCCCGGATCTGAACCTCCGGCATGTTCGGAAATGTCAGAGCACTTCGAAGAATTCGGGCATCCCCGACAACTACAGCGCAGGCCTTTGCCGAGACCTCGGCGCTCATCGAAGCACGGGCTACGATTTCCGGGCCAATTCCGGCCGGATCTCCCATGGGTACTGCAATTACAGGTCTGTTTCCTATCATTCTTCTTCCTCCTTCAGGACAGGGAATTGCTCCCGTGCACGGGCTTCTCCCGATCGGTTCAAAAACTCCCTCAATTGTGTCTCTCCCTCATCCCGAAACGAAGGAATGAAACTTTCTTCGGCCGTCTCTCCTTCCTGGATAAAGGCATTTTCAATTCCGATGGAGAGGGCATGCGAAATCAGCCGGTCGTATTCCCGTTCCGTCACCCTGCGGTTCAGAAGCGGATCTTCCTTCGGCGCTCCGACGGGCGTATACTGATTCATGATGCTGATATATATATCATCTCCGTATGTACTGTGCAGATAATCCAGAACGCGGCAGGCATCCCGGACATGACCGGGCAGCAGGAGGAGACGTACAATGACGCCGCTTCGCATCATGCCTCTCTCATCAAATACGCAGCGCCCTCTCTGCCGGACCATCTCTGCCAGTGCGAGCGCTGCCGTCTGTGGATAATCGGGCGCTCCGGAATAACGCTGCGCAAGGTCCGGATCCATGTATTTAAAGTCCGGCAGGAAAACATCCACACGCTGCTCCAGGTCTCTTAATGTATCCGGAAGCTCATATCCGCTGCTGTTATATACCACCGGTATGCGCAGACCCCTGCTCCGGGATCTCTCCAGCGCATCGACCACAGGCGGTACAAAATGCGCTGCCGTCACCAGATTAATATTCTCTGCTCCGCGCTCCTGCAAATCCAGGAAGATCCCGGCCAGCTCTTCCTCCGATACCTCCAGGCCGCCCTCTCCTTTTGCGATCTCATGGTTCTGGCAATATACGCAGCCCAGGGAGCATCCGGTAAAAAACACCGTTCCGGACCCGCCTTCACCGGTGATGCACGGTTCCTCCCACATATGAAGCGAGGCCCGTGATACACGGACCTTTTCTCCCATCCGGCAGCGGCCGTATTCTCCGTTCATGCGGTTGACACCGCATTTTCTCGGGCACAGCCTGCACCGGATCCTCCAGTTTTCATCTATATGCCGTTCGATCAAGGATCCACCTTTCAGAAAAAACGTTCAAAAAGCATCGGCCGGTCTTCTTTGGCAAGGCGTCTGACTTTCCGGATGCTTATGATATCCAGCACAATGACATATACAGCAAAAACCGCCAACGCTGCTCCGGCCATGCCCTCATCTGTCTCCCCGTATGCCTCGGAGAAAAAGAGGCAGTAGTCAAAAATCCCGTGCAGCAGTACCGGCACAAAAAGGCTCAGCAGGTTCTCTCTGGACTGGATCGAATCTCTGCCTTCCATAGAAGCTCTCTTTTCCCGGCTGTAATGTTCCCCCATCCAGATTCCGAAAATACAATGTCCCGGAATCGACAGCAGCGCCCGAATAACGGCGATGCCGAACCCGGCGGAAAACACATAGAGAATGTTTTCCACTGCCGCAAATCCGAGGGAAAGGGTTGCGGCATATACCACGCCGTCGAACATATAATCAAATTCCGGCGACTTCCAGGTACACCGTTTCAGGAAAAAATACTTGCATCCTTCCTCCACAAGCGCAACCCCCAGAAACACTTCCGCCAGGAGATATAAATTCGGGTCTGCAATGGTATTCTCAAAAACTTTTCCCAGTACCCCCTCCAGCACCATGGCCGGGATCGAGGAAAAAACGCCAAACAAAAACAGCCTTCGAAGCAGCGGAAAGCTTTCTTTTTCAATCTGATCCTTCTCGTAGATCTTTTTCGCAAGGTAGAGCGGCGGCAGGATTGCCGCCAGAAACAGTATGATCCAGGTCATCCTGCTGTCCTCCTGTATCTTTGGATAACGCCGTCTGCCGGTTTTCGTTTCCACATTACGTTCAAAAGAAGGGGCCGCCGCATTAAGCGTTTTCAGACTTTGTCTGCTTTTTCTTAATGCGACAGCCCCTTGTCCATTACATCATCTTCATTCAGAAAATGCCGGCGTCATCCTTACGCAGCTTCTGTCGTAAGCTCTGCGGCAAGATTCTCCGCCTCTTCCGCAACTTCGGAAATGGCTTCTTCCACTGCTGCGACGATATCCTCTGTCTCGGCCTCCGTTTCCAGAGCAGCCTTGTCTTCTTCGGTGATGACCGTAATACGTCCCTGTCCATAAAGATCCGCATATTCTTCACCGGTTGCGCCGCCGAGCATTTCCAGATATGCGATAACCACATCGTGGTCAATAACCGGTTCCGTCGGGATTTCTGCTGCATCCGCAGTCTCGGTGGATTCCTCTTCCGCGGATTCAACAGCGTCCTCTGCCGGGAAGATGAATTTGCTGTCCTTGAACATCGTCATGCCGTCACCATATTCTTTGGAATAATAGGTGTTGATGCCGAGGCGGTAGGTCTTCTCCAGATCGAGGGGTTCGTCACCGACCATGACATCCTTTACACGGTATTCGCCGTCCACGGATACGAATTCGCCGTCACTGTTGACCTGCACGCTGCTGGGGATCGTAGAGTCGATCTTGTAGGTCAGGCCGGATACCTGCATGAAACCGCCGCATTCCTCGGGATACAGATGCGCGCCCATCTCAAGGCAGTCAAGAATTACCTGGCCGGATACCTCCACAACGCTGTATTCCGTATTCCACGGGAAGACAGAGATGATATCCATGTAATTGATATCTCCCTCGTCCACGTTCGCGCGGATACTTCCGCCGTTGATCATACCGATATCATTGTTGTAGACCAGTCTGTAGGCGTCTGCCAGGAAATCGCCGAGGTTCGTCTCGGCAACACGGATCAGACGGTCTTCCGTCAGCGGATCATAAATGATCAGATCATTGTCTGCCGTACCTTCGACAACGAACAGATACGCATACTTGTCCTCGATATCCTGAACCATCTCATAAACGTCGTTATACGACTGCAGCGCTTTCTCCTCTTCGGTGAGCGCGTTGACAAGTCCGGACTGTACATTCACAACACCGTCAGCGCCAACACTCAGTTTCAGAACGCCGATGTTCTCAAGCTTGGTTCCGGTGGAGGTAATCAGAACGTCTTCCCCGTCCTTATTCGCAACGATTTTGCCCGGAACTACACTGTGTGCATGTCCGTCAAGAATGACGTCCATACCGGTGGTGTTCGCCGCAACCGCTACGGAAGACCAGTCAGGTTCTACATCCATATCGCCCATATGCGCAAGACCGATGACCACATCTGCCCCGGCTTCATATGCCGCATCAATGGAGCCCTGAATATTATCGTACAGATCCTGCGGTGTCTCAGCATCAAATCCATAGATATAATTTCCTTCTTCGTCCTGGAAGTAGGTCGGCGTGGATTTCGCAATCGTTTCCGGTGTTGTCATGCCGACATAGCCGATCGTGATCTCTGTGTCGTTGACCGTGTAATCAACCAGGGTATATCCGTCGAAAATGGCCTCGCCGGTCGTATTGTCGATAAAGTTGCTGCAGATGTAGGCGGAATCCGCTTCTTCTGCATATGCAAGGAATGCTTCCATGCCATAGTCAAACTCATGATTGCCCGGAATCCGGATATCATATCCGATCTCGTCCATCAGGTCCATCACGTCATGGCCGTCAGACTCTGTCGTAACAACGCTGCCCTGAATCGCATCGCCGCAGTCAACCACGGTGACATCCGCAGCCAGGTCCTCTGCCTCCTCCTTCACAGCCGCAAGGCCTGCAAAACCAAGGCTGCTGCTGCTGCCGGAATATTCCTTGTCGGCACTGATTCCGCCATGAATATCATTCATGTAAAGAACCACGATGTCGTCCTCGGTGACGCCCATGTCTGTGAAGGTACCGGTAACCGCATTGTCAGAAACAACCATATCAAAGCTGATCTCCGGCTCCGCTTCCGTCTCCTCTTCGGAAATGGCTTCGGTTTCTTCCTCAAAAGCAGCTTCCGGCTCTTCTTCAAGAGCGGTTTCGTTCGTTTCTTCTTCTGCAGTCTCATCCAGAAGCACTGCCGCCGGAAGGATCTCTTCTACTGCTTCGGAAGCCTCTTCCAGAACGGTTTCGGCTGCCTCGGAGGCCTCTTCGAGCGCGGTGTCCGCTGCTTCGGATGCATCTTCCGCAAGTTCTTCGACTGCTGCTGCCGCTTCCGTCATCAGCTCTTCAACGGCTTCCTCTGCCTCGGTCATCGCTTCTTCAGCTGCCGCTGCCGCTTCCGTCATCGCTTCCTCGACGGTTTCCGCCGCTTCGGATGCCTCTTCGACGACCGTGTCCACGGTCTCGGATGCCGCTTCAACCGCTGTTTCCGCTGCCTCAGATGCCTCTTCCACGAGCGCTTCAGCCGCTGCTGCCGCTTCCGTCATTGCTTCTTCGACGGTCTCCGCTGCTTCCGTCATGGTCTCTTCGACGGTCTCCGCTGCTTCCGTCATGGTCTCTTCGACTCCCGCTGCCGCTTCCGTCATCGCTTCTTCGACGGTGTCCGCCGCTTCGGATGCCTCTTCAACCGCCGTGTCCACGGTCTCGGATGCCGCTTCCACTGCGGTGTCCGCCGCCTCGGATGCCTCTTCAACCGCTGTCTCGGCTGCCGCAGCTGCCTCGGTGACCGCTTCCTCAACCGTATCAACCGCTTCGGTCATCGCCTCTTCAACGGCTGCCGCCGCTTCGCTCGCAGCTTCAACGGCTGCCGCAGCCGCTTCGGTCTCCGGAGCTGCCGCTTCCGTTTTTGCCTCGGTCTTCGCTTCTGTCTGTGCTTCTGTCTGCGCCTTCGTCTGTGCTTCGGTCTCTTTCTTCGATGAGCTGCATCCAGTAACAGCCATCGCTGCCATCGAAGCACTGAGAATCAGGGCCAACGCTTTCTTCCTCAATTCAGGTTCCTCCTTTCATTACAAGCACAATGATAAATAAAGTATATTTCTTTCTTAAGTTTTTTTCAATCCTTTTCTCTATCATCATCGTACTTGCCTTCCAGGCACTCCCTGACCATGGTTTTCAAGTCCGTTTCTTCCGTCAGCTTATGCTTTTTGCTGTATTTCAGGTACATTTTGACAATATCCTGCAGCTGTGACTGCGCCAGCACGCCGTAATCTCCTGTCAATACACAGAACAGTTCCCGATTGCTCATCCCCGAAAATTTCATGATTCCTCTTCTCCCTCTTTCGCAGTATCCTCCGTGTCCGCTTTCCGTCCGTTCTTCTTCTCCCGGTCGACAAAATCCGGCGGCAGAAACAGCCGCACGGTTTCGATCCGGTTATGATCCACTTTGTCTGCCACCAGACGATATCCGTCCTCACTGGTACACTCTTCCCCCGGATCCGGAAAATGGTCCAGCAGACCGACCAGATAGCCTCCGATCGAATCGTAGTCCTCACTGATCAGCTCTGTTCCGAGCGCATCATTCAGGTCATCCAGTTTATAGGAACCCGCGACAAGATACTCCCCGTCGCCGGCCTTTTTCAAATCCTCAAGTTCTTCCTCGTCAAACTCGTCCCGGATCTCTCCGACGATCTCTTCGACAATATCCTCCATCGTGATAATTCCGACCGTACTTCCGTATTCGTCCAGAACGATCGACATGGTCACGCGCTCACGGCGCATCTCATGGAACAGTTCCGTCGTACTTTTGAACTCATGGGTGAAAAACGCCTCTCTCAGGAAGTCCCGGATCCGGAACTCTTTGTCCTGACGGTACAGGACCAGGTCCTTCATATTTATGATGCCGATGACATTATCCGGGCTCTCCTCATAAACCGGTATCCGGGTAAACCGGTTGTCGCGGAATAATTCAAGCACTTCCTCATAGCCGGCATTGATGTCCACAAAAACGACATCCACCCTCGGAACCATGACATCTCTCGCCTGCGAATCGCCCAGATCAAATACGTTATTGATCATTTTCTTTTCATCCGATTCAATAACGCCTTCTTCGTGGCTCACCTCCACAATGGTGCGAAGTTCGTCTTCTGTCATATTATCCGGTCTCTCATCCGGGTTGACCCTGCGCAGTTTCAGCACCAGCCGCGACAGGCTGTTGACCAGAACAATCAGCGGCGTCAGCAGCGTCATGATCATCTGAATGACCGGCGCATACCGGAGAGATAATTTTTCCGCATGGATGGTTGCCAGCGTCTTGGGGGTAATTTCGCCGAACAGCAGTACCAGAAATGTGAGGACTCCGGTAGCGATGGCAATGCTCCCTCTTCCCCCGAGCTTTGATGCCAGTACGGTCGTAAGCGCGGAGGCCGAAAGGTTTACGATGTTGTTGCCGATCAGGATCGCCGTCAGCATTTTCGGCTGATCTTCAAGAATCGACAGCACAAGCGAAGCCCTGACATTTCCGCCGTCCGCCGCTGCCCGCAGGCGATGACGGTTCACGGTCGTCAGTGCCGTCTCGGAAGATGAGAAAAAACTGGAGAGCCAGAGCAAAACACCCAGAATAATCAGCAGAATACTGTCTTCTGCATCCAAAGTAAAACCACTCCTATCTATAGATGCTGTAAAGCCTGTTATCGACGTTGACTATATCTTATCCCCTCTGCCTTGTCAAGAAATCCGTATCTGCCGTCTCCATGACAAGCAGCCTGCCGGAGCGGAAGGAAATCTCCGCCCGGGCGGACACAATCTCATTGCTGACGCCCCTGGATCCCTCCTGGGTAAGGAGAAAATCCTCCACGGGATAACGAAATCCCTTCAGGGTCAGACCATTTACGTTCCCTCCATATGCAAACAGGGACACATATGTGCCCCATTGGTTCTCTTTTGACAGCGTCAGCGGACGGTCCGTCATCCGGATCCGGTTATACGAATCCAGAAGTTCACAGGTTACCCCTTTTTTCAGCCCCAGCGCCAGGGTCTGTATGTTCCCGGCCAGATGGTCGATTCTTGTCCCGGAAGCCCCCAGCAGGATCACCTGTTTCCAGCCCAGCGTAATTCCGTGTTCCAGGGCCAGTTCTGTGTCTGTCCAGTCTTTTTCCGGATTGTAAATACAAACCTTTGTATCCGTCCTGTCTTTCCAGTTCCTGAGAATCTCCGGATCCGCCGAATCAAAGTCTCCGACAATCCGGTCCGGAACCAGACCGTTCTTTTCGCAGGCCTCCAGTCCCCGGTCCGCGGCGATCAGTCCGATCCGTTCTCCCTCCGGAAGAAACAGTTTTCCGTCGATGGTCCGATATTCCCGGGAAAGCCAGGCGCGGACAAACGCCCCGTCCACATGACCGCCCGTAATAATAATCCCTTTATTCATATGCATTCATGACTTCCATCAGATGGCGGGCGTTCTCTTTCGTTTTCCCCGGCGCAAACACTGCGGAACCGGCCACGATCACATTTGCGCCTGCTTCCAGTACAGCAGCGACGTTGGATGCCGAAACGCCGCCGTCCACTTCTATATCCATATCCAGCCCGCGCTCGTTCAGCATCGTCCTCAGCGAACGGATCTTTTCGGTCATTTCGGGAATGTATTTCTGTCCGCCAAAGCCCGGATTCACCGTCATCAGCAAGATCATGTCTGTCTTCGTCAGTACATGATCCAGCATGCACAGAGGGGTTGCCGGGTTCAGTGCGACGCCGCAGCGCAGCCCCTTTTCCCGGATCATATTCAGCACACGGTCCAGATGTCTGCAGGCTTCTGCATGAACGGTAATCAGATCCGCTCCGCAGGCGGCGAAGTCATCGATATATCTCTGGGGATCCTCAATCATCAGGTGTACGTCAAAGACTCTTCCGGTGACCGGCCGGAGGCTTTTGATTACAGGCATGCCGAAGGAAATGCTGGGAACAAACATCCCGTCCATGACGTCAATGTGAAGGTATTCGGCCCCTGCCTCGTCCACATCGGCGGCTTCCTGGCCCAGTCTCGTAAAATCCGCAGCCAGAATCGAGGGTGACAGTATTTTTTTCATGATTTGAACCTCCGTCAGTATCTGCGCTGTTCTTTCAGCCACTGCATTGTCAGAATATAGTTATCGTAACGCTGCACCGGGATCTTCCCTTCCTCCACCGCCGATTTCACCGCACATTCCGGCTCCATCCAGTGCATGCAGCCGGGAAAGCGGCAGAAATCTTCGTAAGGTGTAAATTCCGGGTAGAAGCCGGCAAGCTCCCGCTCATCAAGTTCCTGCAGGTAAAGCGTACTGAAACCGGGTGTGTCGAGAAGGAACGTGTTCTCCCCGATCCGGTTCAGCTGAGTATGCCTCGTCGTCTGCTTTCCCCGGCGGATTTTCCGGCTCAGTTCACCAATCTCCATTCCCGCTTCCGGGCAGAAAAAATTGGTCAGTGAAGATTTGCCGACCCCGGATGGCCCGGCCATCAGCGTGGTCTTTCCCTCAAGCACCTTTGCTGCCTGTTCCAGGCCGGATCCGGTTTTCACGCTGACAAACAATACCGGATGACCGCTGCCGCGATAGATATTCTCCAGCTGGTCAAGGGTCTCTTTCTTTGAAAGATCGGATTTGTTAAACAGAATGACAACCGGCAGGTTTTTCTGCTTCATATAAATGAGGAACCGGTCCAGGAGCGCCAGATCCGGTCTGGGATCCTCCGATGCAAAAACGAGAAGAACCTGGTCGATATTTGCCGCGGCAGGGCGGATCAGCTGATTGGATCTGGGCAGGATTTCATCGACACTGCCCTCCATGTCTTTTTCGTGAAGGATCGTAATTCTCACATTGTCGCCGACCAGCGGCTTCTTCCCTTCCTTCCGGAAGATTCCCCTGGCACGGCATTCGTATACGGTTCCATCCGTCAGACAGACGTAATAGAAGCCTCCCACTCCGCGTATGATTTTTCCTGTTGTCATCCGTTTTCCCTTCCGGCCCGGTCCGTTCTGCCGGCCCCGTCCGGTCTTATTCTCCTGAATTCGTGAACGGCACCTCATAGGCAACCGAACCTGTCACCTGGCCTTCATCATCCAGTGTATATACATATACGGTGCCCGTATCTTCTCCGGGAATGCCTTCCGCATTCAGGAAATACGGGAATACGGTATAGCCTTCGAAAAGCTCCGTCGTCACATCCCCCTGGATCAGGACGATCCGTACATTGATCATTGCCCCGTCATATCCCTCCGGCGCGCCGAGCTGTACATTGCAGGTCCAGGATCCCTCCTGGGACAGAATGGTAATGTCTTCCTGTGCCCGTTTGCTTACGACGATCGTAACTGCCGATCCGGTGGCAACGCTGCTGCCGGCCGGCTGGTCCTGGGAAATGACAAGTCCGGGCTCCACGCCGGTCTCTTCCTCTTCGGTCATAAAGCAGTACAGTCCCAGGTCTGTCAAAGCCTTCTGTGCGTCCTCATAGTATTTTCCGGTGACATCCGGAACCGTAATCGGAGAGCCTCCCTGGCCCTGGCTGACATAGATCGTAACCGTATCCCCCGCATTTACAGAGGAGGACGGCCCCGGATTTGTCGTGATCACGTAACCTTCCTGTACCGTTTCACTGTAACGGGATGTGTCCACGGAAAGCAGCAGTCCCAAGCTCGTGAGAGCATTCTCCGCTTCTTCTTCCGACACATTTTCCAGATTGGGCACCGTCAGTGTCGTCTGGGAACCGGAACTGAGCCGGTATCCGATCATGGTATTTTTTCGGATTCTGGTCCCGGCACTGACATCCTGCCAGATCACCTGTCCTTTAGGCAGTTCTGACGGATCTTCCCCCTGATACTTTGCGCCAAGCTGCAGATCCTTGAGTTCTTTTCTCGCCTCTTCCTCCTCCAGCCCGGTCAGGTCCGGCACAACGACCATCTCCTCTGTCTCCTGCCGGGCCGCAGTGTCATTCCCGCTCTGGCTGATCTCCGTCGCATTCGTTGTCCGTCGTCCAAACAGACCGATCGCTCTTCCTGCGATCCACAAAAGGATCAGTCCGGCGGTTACCGCTGCCAGGATACTCAGAATCGTAACCATGTGTTCCAGACGGCTGCTCATGGTCTTCTTCCGGCGTCCGCTTTTCCGGGACGACGGATATTTTTTGCGCGGGGCGGGTTCTTCTTCCTCTTCCAGATAGCTCTCCAGGTCGTCCAGATAGTCGTCCTGTCCGGTATCCTGCCTGGGATTCTGGTATCCGGTATTCTCATAGTAGGTACTTCCGTATCCGTACTGCCTTCCATCCCCGGACACGCTGCCGTTTTCTTCCACTCTCCCTGCAGCGCCGGTACTGATCGAACGGTCATAGGACGGAAGCGACCCGTTCTTGATCATGCGCATTTCGCTCTCGGTCATCCGGTGTGTCTGCGCTTTTCGGTCAACCATGGGGATCACGACAAAATTGCCGTTGGGATTCACCAGCGATTCTTTCAGGTCCCGGATCAGCTCCGACATTCTTGCGTATCTGCGGTCCGGGCTTTTCTGTGTACATTTCAGAATAATCTGCTCCGTGGAAAAGGGCAGATCCGGTGTATATTTCCGCGGGCTCGGTATCTCCTCCTGCAGATGGCGCAGAGCGATCTCCACCGTCGTATCCCCGTCGAAGGGCACTTTGCCGGTCACCATCTCATACATCGTAATGCCCATGGAATAAATATCGCTCTTGGCATCACTGTAGCCTCCCCTCGACTGTTCCGGGGAGCTGTAATGGACGGAACCCATGACGCTGGAATTGATCGTATTGGAAGAAGCTGCCCTCGCGATTCCGAAATCAGCGATTTTTGCCTTTCCGTCCATGGAGATCAGGATATTCTGCGGTTTGACGTCTCTGTGAATAATCCCGTTGTTGTGGGCCGCTTCCAGGCCGGTCGCAACCTGCATGGCAATGCTGGTCGCCTCCCGCACCGAGAGTCTTCCCTTTTTCCCGATATAGGTTTTCAGCGTGATGCCCTCTACCAGCTCCATCACGATGAAATTGATCCCGTGATCTTCCCCTACATCGTATACATTCACGATGTTCGGATGGGAAAGCCCCGCCGCTGACTGCGCCTCGATCCGGAACTTGGAAAGAAAGGTTTTATCGTCCCGAAACTCCTGTTTCAGCACCTTCACCGCCACGTTCCGGTTCAGCTTATGATCTTTTGCCTTATAAACATCAGCCATCCCGCCAGAGCCGATGCAGCTGATGATCTCATATCTGTTCTGTAGAAATGTTCCCGATTTCAGCATACATCTCACCTCCTTCAGTCAGGCCGGGCCAGGATAACGGAAATGTTGTCCAGCCCTCCGTTTCGGTTGGCAGTATTGATCAGTTCCCGGGCCGCGTCTTCCAGAGAAGCGGCTCCCTTCACAATTTTCAGGATCTTTTCATCCTCAATCATATTGGTCAGGCCGTCGGAGCAGAGCAGAATGATGTCCGTCGGATTCAGCGGTACGTCGAAATAGTCCGCACGGATCTTTCCGCTGATCCCAATGGCTCTTGTGATGACATTCTTATCCGGATGGGTTCTCGCATTTTCCGGAGTGAGGGCACCTGCACGCACCATCTCTTCCACAAGCGAATGGTCCCGGGTAATCTGTTCAATCCCGTCATCGAGAATATAAAGCCGGCTGTCCCCGATGTTCGCGACATAAAGGCAGTCGTCCACAATGGTTGCCGCCACCAGGGTGGTTCCCATTCCTTCCATGCTCCGGTCCGCCATCGCATGGGAATAGACGCTTTCATTCGCTGCCTCCACGGCTCCCCGAAGCAGAGAAACCGGCCGGGTCTGATCCGATTGTCCAATATAGTCGACCATCGCCTCCACCGCAAAACGCGAGGCATATTCTCCTGCGTTGTGGCCTCCCATGCCGTCCGCAACAATCAGCAGGTTCGGCAGCGCTCCGACATGCTGGTCAGATGCATAGACAAAGTCCTGATTCATATTTCGTTTTATGCCGACATCCGTCTGGCAGTATGACCTCATGAAATGCATCCTCCGTTTTCTTCACTCTGATAACTTCTTCGAAGCTGCCCGCAGGCGCCGCTGATATCCGTCCCCATCTCACGCCGGACCGTCGCATTGACGCCCTTTCTGACGAGCTGTTCGCGAAAGCTCTGTACCGCCCTGTAATCCGGCCGGCTGAAACTGCGTTCCTCAATCGGGTTGACCGGGATCAGATTGACATGCGCATGGAGCTCTCCTGCCGTCTTCGCCAGAAGGCGCGCATCCTCCTGCCCGTCATTGAACCCGTGTACCAGGCTGTATTCAAGGGTTACTCTCCTGCCGGTGCACGCAAAATAAAATCTGCAGGCCTCCAGGACCTCCGGCAGCGCATATCGTTTCGCGATCGGCATCAGCCGTTCCCGTTTTTCCTGATCCGCACTGTGCAGGGAAAGCGCAAGCGTAATCTGAAAATGCTCCTGTGCCAGTTTCCGGATTCCGGGAACGATCCCGCAGGTAGATACCGTGACTGATCTGGCCGAAATATGAAGTCCGTTTTCATCTGTCAGCAGTTCCAGAAAGCGGACCAGATGATCATAATTATCCAGAGGTTCCCCGCTTCCCATGACAACCACATTGGAAATCCGTTCTCCGGAAAGCTTCTGTATCCGGTAAACCTGCTCCAGCATCTCCGCAGCGCTCAGCGAACGGATTTTTCCTCCGATCGTAGACGCGCAGAATTTACACCCCATGGCGCAGCCTGCCTGAGAAGAAATACACACACTGCAGCCATGATGGTAATGCATCAGAACACTTTCAATGACATTTCCGTCTGAGAACCGGAAGAGGTACTTTTGTGTGCCGTCGATTTTTGATGTAAGAATCCGGACCGGAACGGCTGCCGCCAGATCCGCCTCCCCGGCCAGACGCGCGCGCAGGCCGGCGGGAAGGTTCGTCATCTCATCAAAAGAAGAAGCGAGGCGGACATGCATCCATTCATAAAGCTGTTTTGCACGATATGGCTTTTCTCCCATAGCTGTGATATATTCTGTCAGCTGCGGGAGCGTCATGGATTTGATATCCTTATTCATTTTTCCTTAATCTCGCAATAAAAAATCCGTCGCTTGGATGAACACCCGGCAGAAGCTGAATGTATCCGCCCCGCGTCGTCGGTCCTCTCAGCTCCTCGCAGATATAAGGATCGATACTCTCAAGGCGGAACGGGAAGTATTCAAGAAACCATTTCAGATTGTTCTGATTCTCGTCCGCTCCGATGGTGCAGGTACTGTAAATCATCACGCCGCCGGGTTTGACATACTCCGATACAACATGCAGAATCTTCCGCTGCAGACGAATGATCTCCGTCTGTCTGGCAGGGGTCATTTTATACTTAATATCCTGCTTTTTCCCGATCACGCCAAGCCCCGAGCAGGGCACATCCGCCAGCACAATATCCGCCTTTCCCGCGGATTCCGGATCGGGAACGGTCGCATCCTGGACCTTTGCCCGGATATTGATCGCACCGCTGTTTTCGATCATCTCCTGCATCGCACTGACTTTTCGGGAGGAGATATCTCTCGCCTCCACATATCCGGACCCCTGCAGTTTTTCGGAAAGATGCATGCTCTTTCCTCCCGGGGCTGCACAGACATCGATACAGTAATCTCCCCAGTTCGGCGCAGCCGTCTCCCCGACCAGCATGGAACTGGCGTCCTGCACATGGATCAGTCCCTCCCGGAACGCATTGACCGCCTGCAGGTAATTATAACCGGAGATTTCCAGCGCCTCATCCAGCCACGGATGTTCCTTTACCGTGATCTCCTGATCCCGGAGCATTTTTATGATTTCTTTCTTTGAAGCCTTCCGGAAATCACAGCGTACACAGGTACCTCTCTCTTCCATAAAGCTTCTGCAGATGGTCTCCACGGTCGCAAAGTCGAACTGCATCAGCCATTTCTCGAGAATCCAGACCGGCATCGAATACACAACCGACAGATACTTCATCGGATCTTCTCCCGGATCCGGCCAGCGGATGTTATTCATCTCTCTGGCAATCGTGCGAAGCACCCCGTTGACAAAGCCTTTCAGATTGTAAAAGCCGTGCTTTGCCGCTATTTTCACCGCTTCATTGCAGACCGCACTGTCAGGCACACTGTCCATATAGCGAAGCTGATACACGGACATCCGGAGAAGGTTGCGGATCAGCGGCTTCATATTATAGACCGGGACCTTTGAGAACTGTTCTATGATATAGTCAAGAAGAAGCATATTCTCCAGCGTGCCTTCTGTTGTCCTGCTGATAAAGGCTCTGTCCCGTTTGTCAAGATACTGGTACTTGTCCAGCACGTCTCTCAGTACAACATGGCTGTATGCCTCTTCCTCCGTGATCTCCATTAAAATACTGAGGACGAGTTCCCGCAGGTTAATCACGTATAGAAACCTCCTTTTCAGTCTCTTCTGGACCTGCTCTGACTCAGCAGAATCAGGCGGAGCAGCTGCAGCATCGAGGATGCCAGGGCAGCCACATACGTCAGGGCGGCAGCACGAAGAACCTTCCTGCCTCCTTCCAGCTCCTCCGGGGGCAGGATCCGGTCTTCTTCCAGAACTTTCAGTGCTCTCGCGGATGCGTCAAACTCTACCGGAAGCGTAATCAGCTGGAATAATACCGCCAGGGAAAACAGGATAATTCCTGCGCTCGTCAGGATTCGTATCGAAAAAATCAGTCCTGCCAGAAAAACAGGCCAGGCAAGAGAGGATCCGATGTTTGCCGCGGGAACCAGAGAACTGCGCAGCACCAAAGGCGCGTAATGATCCTTGTGCTGCCCGGCATGCCCGCATTCATGGGCAGCCACACTGATTGCCGCGACAGACGGCGATGCATACGTTGTATCCGACAACCGCAGCGTCCGGGTCCGCGGATCATAATGATCCGTCAGGCTGCCGGAAACACGTTCAATCGCGACATCAAAAATGCCGAGCGAATGCAGTACTTTTTCAGCCGCATCTCTCCCCGTCAGGCCGGAGCTGCTCCTGACCTTGTTATACTGTCCAAAGGTATTGTTCACGCCTGCAGAAGCAAGCATTGTAAGCGCCAGCCCGGCAAGGGCCAGCAGATAGGTCCAGTCAAACATCCACATTCGTCCCATCATCGCACCTCCCGTTTCTGTCACTCCGGGGATCTTCTCTGCGTCTGCGCCGCACGTTCATCCGCCGGCGGCTCTGTTCCGGACAGCTTTCAGCCAAAAATCAGTTCTTTTCCGCCGTGAAAACCCCGGAGAAATGAAGCTGCATCCAGCCGTTTCTTTCCCTCCAGCTGCACTTCATCCAGGCAGATCCAGCCTTCCTTCGTCTGCACCAGCAGTTCTCCGCTTTCCGTACATACGCCCGTACCGGGGAGAAGGGACTGCCCTTCCGGCGTTTCTCCTTCCGGAAGATGTGCCTTCCAGATCTTCAGCTGTTTTCCTTCAATCAACGTATGCGCTCCCGGCCACGGCGAAAGCCCGCGGATCAGCCGCTCGATCGCCGCCGCATCCTGGTCCCACCGAATTCTGCCGTCTTCCCTGCTGAGCATGGAAGCATACCGGGTCGGGCTGAGAGCGGGCTGCTTTTCAAAGACGGCCGTCTGGTCTTCCAGCGCATGCAGTGTCCGGATCAGCAGAGACGCACCGGTTTCACTCAGGCGGTCAAACAGGCTTCCGCCGGTTTCGTCGCTCCGGATCGGAACCTTCTCTTTTAAAATCATATCTCCCGTATCCAGCCCGGCATCCATGCGCATCGTCGTAACGCCGGTCTCTTTTTCTCCGTCGATGATTGCCCACTGGATCGGTGCGGCCCCACGATATTTCGGCAGCAGCGAAGCATGCACATTAATGCAGCCGAACGGCGGAAGATCCAGAATCTCCTGCGGCAGGATCTGTCCGAAGGCCACCACTACAATCACATCCGGTTCCAGGTTCTTCAGGAAAACCAGGTTTTCCGGATCCCGTATTCTCCCGGGCTGGTAAACCGGAACGCCCGCCGATATGGCACATTCCTTCACCGGCGGAGGCGTCAGTATCCCCTTTCTTCCCTTCGGCTTATCCGGCTGGGTAAAAACGGCGGAAACGGTATATTCCGAATCCAGCAGTGCTTTCAATGTCCCGACCGCAAAGTCCGGGGTTCCCATAAACACAACATTTTTCACTCTGTTTTAATCCTCCGGTACTTCTTCCGTCTCTTCTTCGTTTACAACATCGTGGAGTTCCCCGTTCACCTTGGAAACATACATGACGCCGTCCAGATGATCCAGCTCATGGCATACCGCACGCGCGAGAAGTTCATGGGCTTCAAATTCAAACGGCTGCATGTCCCGGTCAAGCGCCTGAACCTTTACCGTCTCCGGCCTGGTCACTTCACCGGCTTTCCCCGGCACGCTCAGGCATCCTTCCTGACCGGTCTGCTCTCCCTCGGTTTCCGTAATCACCGGGTTAACCAGAACCATCGGTCCCTCTCCGACATCGATCACAACAATCCTGCGCAGTACTCCAACCTGCGGGGCTGCAAGGCCTACACCGTCCTGATCATACATCGTTTCCAGCATATCATCTACCAGTTCCCGCAGTCTGGGGGTCATTTCCTTCACCGTCCGGCAGGTTTTTTCCAGTACGGGATCTCCCAATGTTCTGATCTGACGAAGCGCCATTCTTTTTTCTCCTTTCAAAGCAACCATTCTGTAAGCATAAGCGGATCTCTCCGCTGCCGCCTTCCGGCGGCGAATCATATTATATAAAGATACCATACTCGGGGTTTTCCTTCAAGTTGCCATTTGCAGCCTGGGAAAGGACCGGTTCTGTGTCTCCTTCCCGCCCAAAGGAGACAGGGGACGGTTCTGTGTCTCCTTCCCGCTCAAAGAGAAGCCTGTGTTCCGCAGCAGAAGGCTGTCATTTACATCCCGGCGAGAAGGACCGCCAGATTTGCCCCGGCATGGCAGAGAATACAAGCCGGCAGACCCGCTTTGTCATAGAATACGGACAGAAGCAATGACATCAGAAAAGCATAGCCAGTCTGGAGACCGGCTCCATGCCCGGCCGCAAAAACAGCTGCCGTGAGAAGCAGGGCTGCCCCCCGCGGCAGAATCTGCTTTCCCTGCTCATAAAAAAGGGCTCGAAACACAAGTTCCTCCGCTGCCGGAGTAATCAGACACAGTCCCGGCAGCCGCAGAAACAGCGGCATGGCCTTCAGCCCCTCCTGTCCGGCGTCCGCGGCGATCTTCCAGACGTTTCCGATCCATATGATGAGGCTGTTTCCGATGAAAGAGCAGCAGAGGCCGGCCATCATACTGATAAGCAGCAAAATAACTCCGCCTTTATACGCCGGAGCTGCTTTCATTTCTTTTTTATAAAACTGTTCAAGCCGGAGCATGACCGGTATGCAGATCAGGGCCGCTGCGACGGCAGCGGCTCCGCCTGCCCATACCGGTCCGGCTCCACGTATCATTCCCCTGGCAATTCCGTCTGCTCCCATACAGATCAGTCTATGGAGCAGAACCGGCAGAAACATTCTGCAGATCCATCGAATTTTCACTTCCATAAATCTACAATGTACCTGTTTCTCCCTGTCTGTCAAGTGAAACAGATTCTGTTTCCGGCATCACCCTGACGGTATACTCTTCTGACCAGCTTTCGTTTCCTGCGGCATCTCTGGCATAAAACTGAAGGGTCTGCAGGTCATCTTCACCGGACAGCTTCCATTTCAACGTATTGTCAGAAGATTGAATCGAGATTCCTTCACTATATGTCAGTATTTTCCCGTTTCGGTAAACCCTCAGCTCCTCCAGCGGAGAGTTGTCTCTTGCATGCAGGCAAAACCAGATTTCATCCGCACAATATACCGCTCCGTCTGCAAGATCCGGAACCAGAAGGTCCGGTGGTGTCCGGTCAATTGCAAAATCCAGCGTTTCCCCTTCCGTTCCGGAATAATTATGGTTTCCGGCGGCATCATCCGAAATCAGCCGGACGGCATACTCCCCTTCTTCATTAAATAGTTCCTGAGGCAGATAATAACTGTAGGTGTTCCATCCCTTTTCATCGGTATGCGCTGTTACTGTCACATCCGACTTGCCGATTTCTCTTAGAGCACCTCCGTTTCTGCTGATCATAAGTACCGAATCCGACAGCTGGTCTACATTCTTCTCTTCCAGTTGCAGCGGAAAAGCCTCCTGATGATATCCCTGTTCCAGCAGACCTGTCGTTTTCGTATCTGCCCGGTAGACCGAGCCGTAACGATTAATCCGGATTTCCCGCGTCGAAACAATGGTATTTCCTGCCTGATCCACTGCCACAGCCGTCACGATATAAACGCCGTCCCCTGAAGGATCTTCCGGAATTCCTTTCAGACAGCAGCGGAAAACTCCTTCCTCTGACATTTCTGATTCAACTGCAAAATCGGTTCCTTCCTCTCCGAAACGGGAGGCCCGGATCTGAAGGCTCTCCGGATCCACGGCATGATCATTCACTTTCACGGCAAAACGGATCTCCGTATTTCCCGTTTCTTCTGTCCCCCCGGTTTTCCCTGTTTCGCCTGTTTCGCCTGTTTCTTTCTTTTCCGAGGCAGGATCCGTTTTTCCCATATTCGAAATCGAATTGGCATCCAGATCAATTTCAATCTGCTGTACGCTTTCCGATCCGCTGCCTCCTGCCATATCTGTTTCGTTCGTTTCCGTTCCTTCCAGCGGCAGTTCTTCTGCCACTGATGCTGTTTCCTCCATCGGAGCCGTCTCTGCGGCCGGCGCTGTTTCCTCCGCCGGAGCCGTCTCTGCAGCCGGCGCTGTTTCCTCCACCGGAGCCGTCTCTGCTGCCGGCGCTGTTTCCTCCACCGGAGCCGCCTCTGCGGCCGGCGCTGTTTTCTCCGCCGGAGTCGTCTCTGCGGCCGGCGCTGTTTCCTCCACAGGAGCCGCCTCTGCGGCCGGCGCCGTTTCCTCCGCCGGAGTCGTCTCTGCGGCCGGCGCTGTTTCCTCCGCCGGAGCCGTCTCTGCGGCCGGCGCTGTTTCCTCCGCCGGAGTCGTCTCTGCGGCCGGCGCTGTTTCTTCCACAGGAGCCGCCTCTGCGGCCGGCGCTGTTTCCTCCGCCGGAGCCGCCTCTGCGGCCGGCGCCGCTGGCTGCGTTTCCTCCGTCGGGGCAGCCGCTTCTTCGACCGGCGCTGTCACCGGCGCTGCTTTTTCCACCGCAGGCTCTTCTGCGGCCGGCACTTCCGGCTGCGTTTCCTCCGTCGGGGCAGCCGCTTCTTCGACCGGTACTGTCACCGGCGCTGCTTCCTTCTCCGTCACCGTCTCTTCTGTTATCGGCGATGTTTCCTCCACAGCCGCCGTTTCTTCTGTTATCGGCACCGCTTCCCTGGCCGACGGTTCCTCCATTACCGGTGCCGTCTCTTCCATCGGCACTTCCTCTACTGCAAGTGAAGCATCCTCAACCGGCGGTTCCTCCATTACCGGCACTGCCTCTGCCACCTGCCATTCCTCTGCCGACGGCGCCGCTTCCCCAGCCGGCGCTTCCTCCATTACCGGGACTGCCTCTTCCACCGAAAGTTCCTCTGCCGTCGGCGCCGCTTCCCAAACCGGCGGTTCCTCCATTACCGGCACTGCCTCTGCCACCGGCCATTCCTCTGCCGCCGGCGCCGCTTCCCCGGCCGGCGGTTCCTCCATTACCGGCACTGCCTCTTCCACCGGCGCTTCCTCCATAACAGCCACTGCTTCTTCCATCGAAAGTTCCTCTGCCGCCGGCGCCGCTTCCCCGGCCAGCGGCTCCTCCATAACCGGCACCGCCTCTTCCACCGGCGCTTCCTCTGCCGTCGGCACCGCTTCCTCGGCCGGCGGCTCCTCCATAACAGCCACTGCTTCTTCCATCGAAAGTTCCTCTTCCGCGGGCTGTTCCGTTTCAACACGTGCCGGATCGGCTTCCGCCGCCTGCTCTTTCCCCTGCTCCATATGCGCATTCTTTTCCGCGGAAACGGCAGGAATTCTCCCTGTCTGGGCCAGCAGGAAAACCATTCCTGTCAGAAGTGCCGCATTTCTCATTCCTTTAGGTCTCATGTCCATTCCTCCTTTCCAGACGAATCATTTTCTTATACCTTCAAAATACTTTCCGAAAGCCATACATCCCGGTGTCAAAAGACCGTTCCTTCTCAATGACTGTCTTTTGGCAGACTGTCGAGGATTCGTCTCAGATTCTCCAGTTCATGCTCCACGAACTCCCGCCTGGAACTTTCTTCTGTCTCTCCATACAGCAGCTCCGCCGCATCCGATGCGGCAGCTGCCGATCGGCTTTCCAGACCGGGCAGCTGCCGGATCCTCTCTTCAAGAAGATCAGCTCTCGCGCCAAGCTCCCCGCTTTCGATCCCCTGCCGGTAAAGAAGCCCCGCATCCAGCATCATCCGTGCAATGCAATTCCGGTAAAAGGCCATAAGCTGATCGGGACGCATTACTTCTCCCAGTTTCTCCAGTTCCAGCAATTCTTCCGTATCCTTCCAGAAAGCCAGAGCAAGCCTGCTTTTCTCTTCCGTATTGTTTCTCCCGTTTTCCCATATGTCTGTATATGTGCCCATATGGGCAAACACACCCGCAATCATCTGCCACGGCTCTTTCTTCCGGGGCCATCTCTCAGTTCCCTGTAAAGAATCTGCCTTTCGAAAATACCCCTGCGCAATTCTCTTTGCATCCTGCGAATCATAGCCGTACCAATACAGGAGTCCCAATCTTGTATAGATTTCTCCCCCATCTCTCCCGGCGCTGAACAGTTCCTCCAATGTCCGCTCCGACCCGGCCGGAATGGTATGCAACAGCAGCCGCAGCTCCTTTTCCTCATCCATGCTCAGAATCCCGTCCCGCCCCTTCCAGTCCAGGTACGAAAACCATGCATCTTTTCCTTCCGGGTACTCCATAAACGCCTCCCGGTACAGGGAGGGCAGCTGCGCATCTCCCGCCGTCAGGATTTCATTCATGACGTTCGTGTATTCCAGCTGTCTCCTGACCGGGTCCGTCAGCGTACTGTACACTCCGCCGAAAGCCAGATATCCCGATGGGATGGCGATCAGTATGGCAGCCCACATCCGAAGCCGGAGTTTCTCTCTCCTTTTCCCCTTCTCCAGCTTCTCCAGTTCCCGGAGAAAGGTTTTTACATCCGGAAAACGCTTCTCCCGATCGGTCTCCAGACACCTTTGTATCAGCCTGCCCAGCCCGTCATCGCACCCGGGTACATGACTATGGTGCATTGCTTCCGAATACTTCTTGCCGGAGATCATCCGGTAAAGAACAGCCCCGAGTTCATAGAGGTCTGCCCTTTGATCGGGAATGATCGATACGTCGAATAATTCCGGTGCGGCATACCCCGGCGTTCCACGCCGAAGGGAGCTTCCCTTGTCCAGTCCCGTCCGGCCGGCAAAGTCCTCTGTCTTCATGGCCGCTCCAAAGTCTGTCAGGCAGATCCTTCCGTCTCTTCTGAGAATCATATTGGAAGGCTTCAGGTCCAGATGAAGCAGGGCCGGCTTTCTTGCATGCAGATACACCAGTGCGCTGCCGATCTGTTTTGCGGTTTCGACGGTCTGCGCCCTCGTCATACGACGATCCCCCTTCAAAAAGGTTTCCAGACTTTTTCCCGGTATGTATTCCATCACAAGAAAAAAGCTGTCTTCTGCTTCAATGGCATCGATTACCTTCGGAAGGGACGGATGCGACAGGCGTTTCATCATATTCAGTTCATGTTTTTCCTTTCCCCGGATTCCGGCAATTCGTTTGACAGCCCACAACTGCTGTGTCTGCAGGTGGACTGCCAGAAAAACCGTACCGTCGCCGCCGGCTCCGATCCGGCGAAGAATGCGGTATTTTCCTCCTGGTATAACTATGCTGTTCGTACTTACCCCCTGTTTGAAAACGAGAGAAACCTCATGGATATGAGATGTGCTTACATTGAATTGGTGTGATGTATGTGCTTTATGATATTTATTATAATCCTTCTGTGATATATGTCAAGCAAAAAACGACATGGAAAGGCTGTGAGAGAATATAAGTGCCAACCCGAACCATCCGGCTCCCGCTGACCATTCTATTCTTTCACAGCCTCTTATTCCTCTTATTCTCTTATTCTATCTCCAATTTCATTGTCGGGGAAACTTTCGCCTTCCGCCGCAGCAAATCAGAGAATCCTCACTATGCAGCACACAGGTCCCGCGCCGGCTGCCGTCCGTCATTTCATAACTTCCGGGAAAGCATCTCTCCCGCCGGCATCATTCCTACATCCTCTCCGGCGCCGTAAATCCCAGCAGATCAATCGCGTCTTCAAGAACTTCCCGCGTAAGGTCAATCAGCGCAATCAGTTCCCTTCTGCGGTCCTCGTCTGTCTCGGAAAGGATTCTGGTTTCATGATAAAAATGGTTGAACGCATTCGCGAGCTCATAGATATAGGAGCAGAGCTTATGGGGTGCCAGTTCGCGGGCAGCGAGCGCAACGCAGTCGCCATATCCGGACAGGCGGATCATCAGCTCCTTCTCGCTCGGCGAAGGATTGTTTCCGATGCGGGCTGTTTTTACATCCCCGCCCGCTTCCGTGTATTTGTTGAGGATCGATTTGATCCGGACAATCGTATAAAGGATGTACGGACCGGTATTTCCCTCAAAGGAAGTAAACTTGTCAATATCAAAAATATAGTCCTTGGAAGCCTGGTTGGAGAGATCCCCGTATTTCAGCGCAGACAGGGCTACAATCTTCGCGGTCTCTCTCGCCTCGTCCGGATCCGTTTCGTGGTTCTCCGTGATCTTCCGGTACATTTCCTCACCGATATCGGCAATCAGATGCTCCAGGCGCATGACGCCGCCATCCCTGGTCTTGAACGGACGGCCGTCCTTGCCGTTCATTGTACCGAACCCGAGGAATTCCAGCCGGGTATCTTCCTTCACAATCTGCGTCTTGCGGGCACAGCGGAACACCTGCGTAAAATAGAGTTCCTGGCGTTTGTCGACCACGTAGATCACTTCATCCGGATCATAGAGCTGCCGGCGCATCACCAGCGTTGCCAGGTCCGTTGTGTTGTACAGAGAGGATCCGTCTGACTTCAGGATCATGCAGGGAGGAATCTCTTTTGTATCCCCCTCTTCCTTTACATCCACGACCAGTGCGCCCTGGTCAAGATGTGCGTATCCCTCATCTTTCAGCCGCTGCACCATATCCGGAATATACGGCTGTGCGTCCGATTCCTTTTTCCACAGGTCAAAATCCACCATCAGATTCCCGTAATTCTTTTTCAGGTCCCGGATGGAGACGTCCAGAATGTGCTGCCACAGTGCCAGATATCCCCGATTGCCATGCTGCAGTTCGAAGGTGGCCGCCATCGCTTCTTCCTTATACTGAGCATCCGTCTTGGAGCGTGCGCTGGCCGCCGGATAGATCTCTTCCAGTTCACTGATGGTAAAGGGCGCCTCGGAAGGGTACTCCCCGCTGTATTCCGGATCAAAATAGACCAGTTCCGGCTGGCGGTGCTTCAGTTCCGTGATAATCAGCCCCATCTGAAGTCCCCAGTCTCCCAGATGAACGTCACCGATGACTTCATGCCCGACTTTCCGCAGAATCCGTTTGACGCTCTCCCCAATGACCGCCGAACGGAGATGGCCCACATGGAGCGGTTTTGCAACATTTGCTCCGCCGTAGTCAATGATGATTTTTCCAGGCTTAGAAGCCTTCCCGACGGAAAGCGCCGGATCCTCTTTCATTTCCTGCAGATAGGAACCGAGGAAAGCGCCTCTGACCTTCAGGTTGATAAAGCCGGGTTTTACCGCATCCACTTCCTCAAACGCGGGATTCTCTTTCAGCGTTTCGGCAACCTCCTGCGCAATCTGGATCGGTGCCTTATGATATTTTTTGGCGCCCGCCATTGCTCCGTTGCACTGATATTCACAAAGATCCGGCCGGTTTGACAATGTCACCTTCCCCAGTGCAGCGTCATAACCTGCCTGCGCAAACGCATTTTCCATCTCATGCTCAATTCTGCTGATCAACTGATCCATATTTTCCTCCGTAAGTCCTTGTGGCCAATCAGGGGACGGTTCTCTGATTGACTGCGATTGCCGGGGTAATCAGGGGACGGAATTGTCAATCAGAGAACCGTCCCCTGATTGGCCCCTGATTGGCCTGATTGTCTTCTCTGACCCATCGCAGATATTCTGCAATGGTCTTCTCATATCCGTTATCGGAAGGATGATAAAATTTCCGGTTTCCGAGTTCTTCCGGCAGATATCTCTGTCTGGAAAAATGCTTCGGAAAATCATGGGCATATTCATAGCCGATCCCGCGGCCGAGCTTTGCAGCGCCGCCATAATGGCTGTCCCGCAGGTGGGACGGAACCGAAGTATGTACTTCTTTCACAGCCCGCTCTGCGTCAAAGATCGCATTGGTCGCCGCATTGCTCTTCGGCGCACATGCAACATAAATCGCTGCCTGCGACAGGATCAGCTGCGACTCCGGCATACCGATCCGTTCCACCGCCTGGGCGGCCGCCACGGCCACCTGCAGCGCCTGCGGATCCGCGTTTCCCACATCCTCCGACGCACAGATCATAATCCTTCTGGCAATGAACCGGATGTCTTCCCCTGCGTAAAGCATCTTCGCGAGGTAGAAAACCGCCGCGTCCGGGTCCGAACCGCGCATACTTTTGATAAACGCCGAAATCGTATCATAATGATTGTCGCCGTCCTTCTCATAGCGCACTGCCCGCTTCTGTATGCATTCCTGCGCCGTTTCCAGAGTGATCCGCACGGTACCGTCCGGCCCCGGATCGGTCGTCAGAACCCCCAGTTCCACCGCATTGAGCGCGGCTCTGGCATCCCCGTCGGATACCTCCGCCAGGAACTGTTCCGCATCCGCATCCATCACCGGCCGGTACAGCCCCATGCCGCGGACTTCATCCGTGAGAGCCCGCCGGATCAGTTCCCGGATATTGTCCGGAGAAAGCGGCTTCAGTTCAAAGATAATCGACCGGGAGATCAGCGCCCCGTTCACCTCAAAGAACGGATTCTCCGTCGTTGCCCCGATCAGGATCAGCGTACCGTCTTCGACAAGGGGCAGCAGATAGTCCTGCTGTCCCTTGTTGAAACGATGAATTTCATCAATAAACAGGATGGTCCGTTTCCCGTACATGCCAAGCTGATCCTTTGCCTCGGAAACCACCGCTTCCATGTCCTTCTTTCCGGCCGATGTCGCGTTAATCTGGCGGAACAGAGAACTCGTCGTGTTGGCAATGACCTTCGCCAGTGTCGTTTTTCCTGTCCCCGGCGGCCCGTAAAAGATCACGGAGCTCAGTTTGTCCGCACGGATCGCCCGGTACAGAAGCCGGTCTTTCCCGAGGATATGCTCCTGGCCTACCACCTCATCCAATGTCTGCGGCCGCATGCGTGAGGCCAGAGGAGATTCCTTCTCTTTCTGCTGCGCAGCAGCATATTCAAACAAATCCATACTGATTATCCTTTATCTCACGAACCCGCCCGGTGCCTTCCGGGCCGTCGTTTCATCCGGCAGTTCCATTCCTTCCGTGTCTCCCGCCCGCACGCTGCAAATCGTCAGAAAAAAGATTGTGCGGATCCCATTTTGCCGGAGCACGCGGCAGCAGGCGTCGATGGTCGACCCTGTCGTATAAATGTCATCCAAAAGCAGCACCGGTTCCGTCAGCGCAAAATCTTTTTTCAGGGCAAACGCGTTCCGGACATTAGCCCTGCGCTGCTGTGTGCCGAGGCCTTTCTGGGGCACTGTATATCTGGTACGTATCAGAACGTTCCGCAGCAGCGGCAGCCGGGTCCGCTGGCAGAATTTCTCCGCCAGCAGCAGACACTGGTCGTATCCTCTTTCCCGGGTTTTCCCCGGATGGGCCGGTACCGGAAGCACACAGCGCACACCGGTCCGTTTCAGAAACGGGCCGCCCATCTCCTGCAGTGCCGCAGCATAGAAATCCAGATATTCCCGCTTGTTATGAAATTTCATCCGGAGAATACTCCCGCGCAGGTCCTTCTCATAGCGGAACAGGCTTCGCCCTTCCGTGAAGAAATGGGTTCCGGCTGCACAGTCCGGGCAGTATTCCTCTGTTTCATCGTTCAGTTCCTTCCCGCATTTCAGGCAGTACGGTTCCCGGATCCGGGGAAGATGCTTTGCACAGTCTCCGCAGACAAGTCCGCGCCAGCTGCGGAGGGCAGGATCGCTCCCCGAAGGCGGCAGAACCCGTTGGCACATCGGACACCGGAGCGGATAGAGCAGCTCCGTCAGCAGGCTGCCCGGACGGACCCTTCGGTGCCCGCTTCTGTCTTTGTTTCTGTCACTGCGTCTGTGGCTGTTGCTGTTTCTGTCACTGCTTCCGTCATTGCTTCTGAGCCCGAAACTGCTTTTGTTTCTGTTGCTGCTTCTGAGCCCGTAACTGCTTCTTTTTCTGTTGCTGTATCTGTTGCTGCTTCTGCTTTGTTTTTCTCCCACTCTGTCAGAATCTGTGCTCTCTCCGGTCCGGGGACAGACGCTGCTTCATTTCCGGAACGCCGGTTCATCTGCATTTTTTAATGCTTCCGAAAGGCTGGTGTAACGTTTCTGCTGTCGGGTGTTGTCAATCATCTGTTCAAACACCGACGGATCACCCACAATAGTAACACAGCTCCTGGCTCTTGTCACCGCTGTATAAATCAGGTTCCGGTTCATCAGCATTCTCGGCCCGGCCAGCAGCGGGATCACCACCGCAGGATATTCGCTTCCCTGCGATTTGTGGATCGTGACTGCATATGCATGCTCCAGTTCCTCCAGCATGGCAAAGGGGTATTCCACGAATCGATGTTCATCGAATTCTACGGTCAGGATCTGCCTCGCATGATGGATCTCTCTCACGATTCCCATATCGCCATTGAAAATACCGGTTCCGGTATCCGCCACAAATCCGTGCCGCCCCCGGATTTCCCAGACCAGCTGATAGTTATTGCGGATCTGCATCACCTTATCCCCTTCCCGGAAAAGGATCTCACCTCTCGTATATTCCTCTTTTTCCGGTGACGGCGGGTTCAGGTATCGCTGCAGAATCCGGTTCAGCCGTTCCACACCCAGAAGCCCCTTTCGGGTCGGTGTCAGCACCTGGATTTCCGAAGGGTCCGCATGTACATACCCGGGTAGTTTCTGAGAAATCAGCTGAATCGTAATGCTGATGATGACATTCGCATCCTCCCTCTTCAAAAAGAAGAAGTCCCGGCTCTTGTTGTCCAGCACCGGATGCTGTCCCTCATGGATCCGGTGTGCGTTCATGACAATATCGCTCTCCTGGGACTGACGGAAGATTTCGGTCAGTCGTACAACCCTGCAGGAGCCGGCCTCAATGATGTCCTTCAGGATACATCCCGGTCCCACCGACGGGAGCTGGTCGACATCTCCCACCATGATCAGACGCGTGCCGACACTGATCGCGAGGAGCAGCGCATACATCAGATAAATATCCACCATCGACATCTCATCAATAATGATGACATCCGCCTCAAGGGGATTGCTCATATTTCTTCCGAAGGACGCTCTCCCGTTTTCCGGACCGCCGGACACTTCCAGCAATCGGTGAATGGTCTTCGCCTCATGGCCCGAAGCCTCCGACATCCGTTTCGCAGCCCGCCCGGTCGGAGCAGCCAGTGCCACATCCAGGCCTTCCTCCTCAAAGAAAGAAATCATCGCATTGATGGTTGTGGTTTTCCCTGTACCCGGACCTCCGGTCAGGACCAGCAGACCGTTTTTCAGAGCCTCCGTCACCGCTTCCCGCTGGTGCCGCTCCAGGATCATTCCGTTTTTCTTCTCAATTTTCTCCAGTCTGCGCAGGGCTGCCTTTTCATCGATCCCGGCCGATATATTCAGTTCATAGAGCATGCGCGCAATTCCCTGCTCCATATGGAACATATGCGCTGAATAAACCCGGATCCGTTCCTGTCCGGCAGTTTCACCGAAACCGTCATACAGTATCCCCATCGGATCTGCCGGTCCCAAAGCTGCGGCCTCCTCCTTCAGGATCACTTTCCGTTCCATCGCCAGATTCATCAGCTGCTCTTCCAGTCCTTCATCGGCAATGCCGAGAAGGTACACCAGACGCTCAAAAAGCAGTTCCTTCGGCAGATAAATATGTCCTTCCGTTTCCGCCTGCGAAAGTACATAGAGGATCCCGCTGCGCACCCGGAACTCCGAATCCGCGCGGATCCCGGCACGCCTTGCGATCTCATCCGCCGTCCGGAAACCGATCCCGGTGACATCGTCCGCCAGCTTGTACGGATTCTCACGGATCACCTTATAGATTTCGGCTCCGTAGATCGAAAAAATCCTGACTGCCATTGTTGTCGAGATGCCATACTGTGTCAGGAACATCAGTGCTTCCCGAAGGTCTTTTTTCTCCGCCGTCTGTTCTGCAATCTCTTTTGCCTTCCGCAGACTGATCCCCTTGATTTCGGCGAGGCGCTCCGGCTCCTGATCGATGATCCGCAGGGTATCCTTTCCGAACCGGCGAACGATTCTCGCTGCGAGCGCTGCTCCGATCCCTTTGACCGCGCCGGAGGCAAGATACCGTTCGATCGACAACTCGTCATCCGGCATCCGGACTTCATAGCGTTCAATCTGAAACTGCTCGCCATAGGAGGCATGCTCCGTATACTTTCCGGTTGCTTCGATCAATTCCCCTTCGCTGATGAGAGGAAGGCTGCCGACACAGGTAATCTCCCCCTCGTCGGCAGCCAGATGAAGTACCGTATACCCATTGTCTGCGTTCTGATAAACAATATGCTCTACAAAACCCCGGATGGTTTCCTGTTCTGCCAAATCAGTATTCCAGCCTCCCTGTTATCTTTTCCTGCCTGTCTGAAAAGGCTCTTATTCCTCATCCTCCAGGATGTAGTCGCCGCGCTCCAGAATCTCCGCGCAGGTCCCCGTCCCGATCGCCACAGCAAGCATCGGATCCTGGGCTGCGATCGCGTTGACCCCGGTTTTCGCTTCAATCAGTTCCTCGAGGCCGCCCATCAGGGCTCCGCCCCCGACCATGACAATCCCCCGGTCTACAACATCCGCCGCCAGCTCCGGCGGCGTCCGCTCCAGAACGCTGTGCACCGCCTCAACCAGCTGGGCAAACAGGTCCTTCAGCGCTTCCCGCGTGTCTTCGGAACTCACCTTTACCGTCTTCGGAAGCCCCGTCACCAGATCTCTCCCATTGACATCCATGGTTACCTTGTCCGGCCGTTCAAAAGCCGTACCGATCGTGATCTTGATCTCTTCCGCAGCCTGCTCGCCGATCATCAGTCCGTATTGATTCTTGACGTATCGCACGATCGCCTCGTCAAAATCATCCCCGCCGATGTCAATCGTATGGCTCACGACGATTCCGTTAATGGAAAGAATCGAAACACTGGTGATCCCGCCGCCGATATCGACAATCATGTTTCCATTGGGTCTTGAGATGTCGAGGCCGGCACCGATTGCCGCCGCGATCGGCTCCTCTACCAGAGAAACCTCTCTCGCTCCTGCCTGGTAGGCAGCATCGCTGGCAGCGCGGCGTTCTACTTCCGTAATCCGGCTCGGCACACAGATGCTGACCCTGGGCTTCCGGAAGGAAAGCCTGCCCGTCGCCTTCTGAATAAAGTACCGGAGCATCTGCTCCGCGACCAGATAATCTGAAATCACGCCCCTCTGAATCGGGCGGACCGCTGTAATATTCCCCGGTGTCCTCCCGAGCATCAGTCTTGCCTCTTCCCCGATCGCCTTGACCCGATTGGCGTCACGGTCGTACGCTACGATCGATGGCTCCTTGAGAACCACGCCTTTTCCCTTCACATACACCAGTATACTGGATGTTCCCAGATCAATGCCAATATCGCTGACAGCCATATAGAATATCTACCCTTCCTTCGTCTTTCTTCGACGTCTGTGTCACTGTTTCATTCAGGAACGCTCCCGCAATATCTGCTGCAATGCGCACAGGGGAGCGTTCCTTTCACTGAGCGCGGCTGCGATCCGCCGGAGGCTTTATGATCTTCTCCGCCTGTACCTTATTCTGCTCCGGCCCTTCCGCATCCTGCCTGTCACGAGAGAAACCAGTCCAATCAGCACCAGTACTCCGGACAAAGCCATCGATACCGGTATCGCCGTGCCGGGGATCAGCAGCTGGTCCGTCCGAAGCCGTTCGATCCAGAACCTTCCCGCGCCGTACAGCAGAAGGTAGAGGAAAAAAACTTCCCCGTCAAAACGTCTCTTACCGTGCAGGAGCACCAGTACCAGGATCAGTGCCACCGTCAGGTCCCAGACCGATTCATACAGAAACGTCGGGTGTACCTGAATGCACTCCACACCGTTCACCATGACCGTGTTCTCCGAAAGCTGCCGTGTTATGTCGGATGCATTCACCGCAGAGACCGGAAGCTGCATCGCGGTGAAAAAATCCGTATATCCTCCGAACGCTTCCCGGTTAAAGAAATTGCCCCATCGCCCGATCCCCTGTCCGAGCACCAGGGCAGGGACCGCGGTATCCAGCAGCACAAACGGCCGGATATGGCGTACGAGTGCATAGATCAGGCCTGTGAGAACGCCGGCAATCACGCCTCCGTAGATCGCCAGCCCTCCTGCCCGCAGATTGATGATTTCCGCCGGATACACCCGGTAATAGTCCCAGGAAAATGCCACATAGTAGGCTCTGGCACCGATCACGGACATCACAATCGCAATCAGCGCAAAATTGAAATACATGTCCGGATTCTGTCCTGTCCTTCCGGCCAGACGGACTGCCAGAAAGATCCCGGCCATCATGGCTGCCGCAATGATGATGCCATAACAGGTAATGCGGACCCCGAACACGGAGAAGGACCGGACGACATGCGGGAGCATCAGATGCAGATGCGGGAAACAAATCATATCACTCATGGATGTTCATTCTCCCTGAAGCCCTGCATTTAAACATTGAACCGGAACAGGATCACATCCCCGTCCTGAACAATATAGTCTTTTCCTTCCACGCGGATCAGGCCCTTATCTCTCGCGCCTGCGTAGGAACCCGCATCCAGCAGGTCCTGATAATTGACCACCTCGGCTTTGATAAAGCCCCGCTCGAAATCTGTGTGAATCTTGCCTGCTGCCTGCGGCGCCTTCGTTCCGATCCGGATCGTCCAGGCTCTGGTCTCGTCCTCGCCGGACGTCAGGAAACTCATCAGCCCCAGCGTCCGATAGCTGGCCTGAATCAGTTTGTCAAGACCGGACTGGGTAATCCCCAGATCCTCCAGGAATTCCTGTTTTTCATCGTCATCCAGTTCCGCCATCTCCGCCTCAATCTGGGCGCAGATGACAAACACTTCCGAGCCATGCTCCGAAGCATACTTCCGTACTTCCTGCACATAAGCATTGCTCTGTCCGTCGTCCGACAGGTCGTCCTCGCCGACATTCGCCGCGTAGATGACCGGTTTCGCCGTCAACAGGTTGATCTCGGCAAAGCTTTTCTCCTCGTCCTCGTCGAGCAGTTCGAAGGAACTCGCGTTCTTTCCGTCCTCGAGATGCTGCTTCAGGCGTTCCAGCATAACCTTTTCTTTTGCGGCGGCCTTGTCCCCTACCTTGGCGCTGCGGGTGGTTCTGGCCATCCTGCGCTCGAGCACTTCCAGATCGGCAAAGATCAGCTCCAGATCGATCGTCTCGATATCGCGCAGCGGGTCCACGCTGCCGTCCACATGGATCACATTACCGTCCTCAAAGCACCGGACTACATGGACGATCGCATCACATTCCCGGATATTCGCCAGAAACTGATTGCCCAGACCTTCACCCTTCGATGCGCCTTTTACCAGGCCGGCAATATCCACAAACTCCACCACCGCCGGCGTCACCTTCTTCGAGTGATAGAAATCCCCCAGCAGCTTCAGCCGTCCGTCCGGCACCGGGACCACACCCACATTCGGGTCAATCGTACAGAACGGATAATTCGCGGACTCCGCGCCTCCCTTCGTCAACGAGTTAAACAATGTGCTTTTTCCGACATTCGGAAGACCGACGATACCAAGCTTCATGTAAATTTATCTCCTTACTCAGGCAGAACTTCTGCCGTGTCATTTTCTTAGAGGTTCTTCCCCCTGTTTGACTCCTTCCTGCGCCTGGCAGCACATAAAAAGAGACAAATGAAAAAATCAATT
>CACXHD010000033.1 GCA_902767335.1 uncultured Lachnospiraceae bacterium | reverse complement strand
CTCCGCCCAGATAGATATCGATCGCAGAGATGGCATCTCTCGCGCCGGCTATGCCCTTGATCACAGAGGTAGTACCGGTCAGGGAGTCGCCTGCTGCCCAGATCCCTTCGACGGATGTTTCACCGTTCGGGCCCTTGCCTGCGACATAATTGCCGTGTGTAAGTTCAAGTCCGAATGCTTCCGGTTCCATCGGGATGGTCGGTCTCTGGCCGGTAGCGAAGATAACCGTGTCGCACGGAATCACTTCTTCGGTTCCCTCGAGAACGTCGAACATCATGCGGCCGTTTTCCTTGCGGAAATTTCCGACGCTCTTGATCATAACGCCGGTCACATGGCCGTTTTCTCCCTGAATTTCCGGGAATGTCTTTGAATTGTGAAGAACCACGCCCTCTTCAAGAGCCCATGCGCGCTCTTCGTCTGTTGCCGTCATGGCGTCATAAGCTTCCAGGCAAGCCATATCGACAGTCTTGGCACCGAGTCTGAATGCTGCGCCTGCGCAGTCGATGGCAACGTTGCCGCCGCCGAGGATCACAACGTGTTCACCGACAGAAGCGGTTCCTTCCTCAAATGCTCTGAGGAATGCCGTGTTGACCTGCACTTCCGGAAGATCGTTGCCCGGAATCGGAAGGCGTGCGCCCTGATGTGTTCCGACTGCAACAAATACCGCATCAAATCCTTCTTTGAGGAGCGACGGAGCATTGTCAACCTTAGTATTCGTCTTCACCGTGATGTCGCCGGCTTCGAGAATATCCGCGATTTCCTTGTCGAGAACCTCGCGCGGCAGACGATAGGACGGAATACCGTAGCGGAGCTGGCCGCCGAGCTTGTCGGATTCGTCAAATACGGTGACGGAATGGCCGAGCTTTGCGCCGTAATATGCAGCGGTAAGGCCGGACGGACCGCCGCCGATGACAGCGATCTTCTTGCCTGTCGCCGGTTTATGGAACGCAAGCTTCTTCCACTCGCCGTCGTCATGCTCAGCCGCGAATCTCTTGAGGTTGCGGATGGAGATGGGCTCATTTAAGTAGCTGTGCTTGCATTCAAGCTCGCAGCTGTGTACGCAGATATAGCCAAGGCTGTGCGGGAACGGAACCTTCTCGCGGACGGTCGCGTTCGCAGCCGCATAATTGCCCTGCTTGATGAAGCGGATATAGCGCGGTACATCGATGTGAGCCGGACATCCCTTGCGGCACGGAACGACCACATCTTCCTTGCGCGCTTCGGAGTCTGCCAGCTTGTCGCGGATCGTTCCGGTCGGACATACTTCCACGCATGCCTGGCAGAAGCGGCAGTTGGCATCCTTCAGGAGCTTCTGATGAAGAGTTCCGGTGAAGACTTCCAGGTCTTCTCTCTTCTGATACTGAAGAACGTTGACACCGCGGAGATCGCCGCAGGCACGGACGCAGCGGCCGCAGAGGACGCAGCGGTTCATGTCGTGAAGGATCAGCGGGTTTTCGTCGTTTTCCTTGAAGCCCTTGGTTCTCAGTTTGAGACGTCCGGTCTTCGGTCCGATGTACTGGATCAGCATCTGCAGTTCGCATTTGCCGTACTTCGGACATGTGGAGCAGTCTTCCGGGTGTCCTGCAAGAAGCAGTTCGAGAGCAAGCATGCGGAGACGCTTCACTTCTTCGGTCTGTGTGTTGATTACCATGCCGTCTTTTGCGGCGAGTTTGCAGGATGGGACAGGTTTGTCCTCGCCTTCAACTTCCACGATGCACATGCGGCATGAGCCGAGCGGTACAAGATCCTTGTGGTGGCAGAGGTGCGGGATATAGATCCCGGCATCGAGTGCGCATTCAAGAACATTTTTGCCATCCGGCACTTCGAGTCTGACACCATCAACTGTGATTACAGCCATAGTCTTATCCTCCGTGCTGTTAAATACCGGCGTTTCTCAAAAGATCGCGCCGGTATTCTGTCATGATTGTGTAATTTCTGAAGATTCTAAACGGTGGTGCGCTAAGTTCATGCAGCGCTTTCAGCTCGCATTCACTTTCGTGCACTGCGTATACGTGAAACTAACCGATCATCGTTCGCTTTTGGCTCCGATTCCCGGAGCTTCACAGTAAAATGATCAAACAGTTAAAGTGCCAAAAGTGCTTCTGCAGATTATTCTGAGGTCTGCACTTTCGGCTGTTGTGCGGTCAGTGACCCTTGTATGATCAATTTAGGGTGTCAAAAGACACTTTTGACACCCTTATGTTTTCTCAGTCTTCTTCGCCATTTACATACTCAACATCTTCCATACCGGCGATACGGCCTGTGTTGACCGCGAAGCCCATGGAGTTGCCCGGAAGCAGGAACATGTAGCTGTCATCATAGATGTTGCAGGCATCAGCGCCGGCAGCATAGAGACCCGGGATCGGATCGAAATCATCGTTCAGAACTTCGCAGTTCTCATTGATGTCGATACCGCCGACTGTGCCGTATCCGCCCGGACGGACTGCTGCTGCATAGAACGGTCCCTTTGTCAGCGGACGAAGGTACTTCGGTCTCTTGAAGAATTCTTCATCGTAGCCGTCGCAGTAATCATTGTAGTTGTCAACTGTCTCAACAAGGTTGTCGACATCGATGCCGCACTGCTCAGCCAGTTCTTCAATTGTATCCGCAACGAAGAGACCCTTGTTGCCGTTTTCTTTCGCCATCTTGATGCCTTCGATGAAGTCGGAGCAGTCCGGATTGATGCGGACGATGCTGATTTCGTCGACGCCATTTCTCATATAATACTTGGCAATTGATGTATCCACGATGCTGAACAGCACACGGTTCTTCTGGCGGGATGCCGCATTGCTCAGGTATGTTGTATTCTGCATCTGCTCTTCGTCCATGACACGCTTGCCCTGAAGGTTGACCAGAAGGTTCGGCTGCATCATGATATTCGGCACACTGGTGGGAAGCTCGTCGATGCCTTCAAAGTTTGCCGCCTCCTCGATCCTTACGCGGGTGTGATCTGCGCCGGCTTCCCATGCCATACGGCAGCCGTCTCCTGCGTTTCCGGGGATCGCGAAGTTGAACATATCCACGCCGAATTCATATCCTGTCTCATCCTTGATGAATTTCGGGTTCGCGCCGGCGCCGCCGGTAGCGATGATCGCTGCCTTGCAGGCGATCTCGATCTCTTTTCCGTCCTTATCTGTGGCGATGACGCCGCAGACCTTGCCTTCCTCGTCCTTCAGGATCTTCTTTCCGGGAGTTTCCGTCATAACCTTTACGCCCAGCTCCTGCGCCCTGTTGAGAAGAGCCTTGTTCATGAAGGAAGCCGCGCGGGGTCCGATGCCCTGGTCCGTCTTCACGATATGCCAGGTGGGCTCGGATTTGGTGAAGTATTTGTAGGCGCCTTCGAATTCCACACCCATGTCCTCCAGCCACTCGATCGTCTCAGCAGACTGCTCGAAGTAGCGTTTTACCAGACGGCCGTCGATATTGTAATGGGTATACTCCATG
>CACXHD010000032.1 GCA_902767335.1 uncultured Lachnospiraceae bacterium | reverse complement strand
TCAGAACCTGCTGGTTCTTTACCTCGTCTTTTACTGTTTAAAAGGTCAGTTCCTTAAGAATAAATCTCCTCCGGCTTCTCCGGTCTTCCGATCGGATCTGCCGTGGAATTGTCAAGAACTTTCAAGGTTGTTTCACTGTTCAGTTGTCAATGTTCGTCGCTGCTTTTCCGTCGCAGCTTTGTCAGTCTACCACGCCAACCCGTAACTGTCAAGCACATTTTTAAAATTTTTTTACAGACTTTTTAAGAGAGCTTTTTGAAGGCCTCTTTGAAGGCCTCTTTGGAGACCTTCGTTTTCCGTGAATTCTGTTTGTTAATCTTGTTTACCCATCCGCTGTCTTCACGTTCTTTCCGTCAGTCACCTGCATCACGGTATGCCTGCTCTCCGCGACATAAATATCCCCTGCCTGATGGTTGTCCGGGCTGTGAAGATCCTCATTCTGTTTTTCAAACAGGCCGGTAGCCTCCAGCTGGTCGTCGATATCCCAGACATCCTTATATGTATCGATTTCCTGCAGCTCGGGAATGTCGAGAAGATATCCGGCGCATTTATAAAAGGTCAGAACCGCCGTCGCACAGCTCGCGCCGCAGGGCGTTTCCACTGCGGCAATATCCCAGCCTGCCTTTTCCGCCTCATCCCAGAGGGAATTCTTGTATTCCCCGCAGTCATAACCCACATTTTCGTTTTCCGCCGCCGCCCGGGCAAGAGATACCGCGCATTCTCTCACGTCCTCCCGGGTACAGTGGAGCACAAAATCCCAGGGGTACGACGGCGCGCAGTAATACACCGGCCAGTTGTCGATCCTGGCCTCTTTTCCCGTCTGGTCTCCCGGCACTCCCCCGGTCAGTGTGCCCAGCTCGTTCTGCTGCGTATTGAAAATTTTTCCGGCATCGTCCGCCGCGATCATCCATCCGCCCAGACCGATCGTCAGCGCCGCTGCCAGCGTCAGAAAGATGGTTCTTCTTTTCATATTCCTCCCTGTCGGTCGCCCCGCCGCAAGTTTATTCAGAAAAAGAATCCCATCCCGCACCTGCGTTCAGGCAGGCGCTGATGCATTCCTGCTTCTGAATTCTTTCGACGCCGTATAAGCATTTCCTGCAAAGCGCCCCTGTCTCGCTCTTCGCCGTTCAGAGATCTGGAAAGGCTTTTGGCTCTTCTGTTTCATCCCCGCCATTCTGAGATCTGGAAAGGCTTTTGGCGCTTCTGTTTCATCCCAGCCGTTCTGAGGCTAGGAGGAGCTTCCGGCTCTCCCCTTTCACTCCCCAGCCGCTCAAAGGTTCGAAGGGGCTTCCGGTTCTCCCCTTTCATTCCTAGCCGTTCAGAGCCCGAGCGAGGAAACCGCCGCCGCCAGCTGCTGCAGGGCCTGTTCCAGCATGGGTCTGGGGCAGGCATCGTTGATGCGCTCAAATCCTGCTCCCTCCGGCCCGAACATTTCTCCGCGGTCCAGCCAGACCTTCGCCCGGTGCAGGACAAGATCCTGCCGTTCCCGGGCGCCCAGTCCCAGTTCCCGCAGATCCGCCCACAGCAGATAGGTTCCCTCGGGCCGCAGCATCCGGACGCCGGGGATGTTCTGTTCTGTGAAGCATACCGCCATACAGATATTGTCCCAGATATACTGTTTCGCCTGCTCCAGCCATTCTCCGCCGCCGGTGTAAGCCGCCCGGCAGGCCGCCAGAGCGAAGAGATTCAGATCCCCGTAGCCGGTTGCGTCGAGCGCCGTCTTAAATGCGGCGCGCAGGTCCGGATCCGGTATGAAGATATTTGAGCACTGCAGTCCCGCAATATTGAACGTCTTGCTCGGCGCCGTGCAGGTGATCACATTCTTCTGATATTTGGGATCCAGCCCGGCCAGGATATGATGGGTATGCCCCTCCCAGACAAAATCGCTGTGGATCTCATCGCTTACAACGATGACATCATTCGCCAGGCAGATTTCCTCCATCCGCCGCAGCTCTTCCTCCGTCCAGATGCGTCCGACCGGATTATGCGGACTGCAGAGGACAAACAGCCGGACCTTTTCGTCCCGGATCTTCTTCTCGAAATCCGCAAAGTCGATCCTGTACCGGCCTCCGTCGCAGATCAGCGGATTGTTTACCAGGCGCCTGCCGTTGGTTTTCACGCTTCTGGCGAACGGATAGTACACCGGCTGCTGAATCAGGACCCCGTCCTGCGGGGCAGTGAAGGCATGGATGCACAGATTGATCGCAAACACTACGCCCGGCGTTGTCACAATCCAGTCCTTCTCACTCTTCCATCCGAAGTGTCCCTCATACCAGTTCATCACCGCCTGATAGTAATCATCCCGCGCGCCGTGGTATCCATATACGCCATGTTCCGCCGCCTGTTTCAGCGCATCCACGATCACCGGCGCCGAGGTGAAGTCCATATCGGCTACCCAGAGAGGAAGCGCATCCTCCGGTGCGTTGAATTCCTCACGAAAATCGTATTTATAGCATCCGGTTCCCCTGCGGTCGGGGCATGTATCAAAATTGTATTTCATTTTATGCCACTGCCTTCCATCCGTTGCGGTGGAGGGCGTCTCCTTTCTCGTTGCCGTTTCCGGTCCTGTTTTTATCATAACATTCTCTTCCCCGTTCAGCAAGGAACGGCGGAATTGCATAAATATCCCGTCCATGATATCATGAACAGGATAGATTTTCAGCAGAAAGAAGCGTATTTCACCATGCATGATTCAATTTCTCCATTCCGGCAGCGGGAGCATCTTGAATATCCTCCGCTCACGATGTATCAGATGATCGAGCGAATCTCCCACGTGTTTCCGGATGCTCCCGCTTATGAATTTTACAGACGCACGGTCAGCTACCGGTCCTTCCTGGAGAAGATCGGACATACCGCGCGGGCGTTCTGGTCCGCCGGCATCCGCCCGGGAGACCGGGTCACAATCTGTCTCCCCAATATCCCGCAGATGCTCCATGCATTCTATGCGCTGAACCGGATCGGTGCGGTCGCAAATATGATTCACCCGCTCTCCGCCAGAAATGAAATCATTTTCTATCTGAATCTCTCCAGGAGCAAAATGATTTTCACGGCGGATCTGTTCTGTGAGAATGTCGAAGCAGCCATTGCCGGTGCAGATCATCCGGTGACCCTTCTGGTTACGCGCATGCAGGAGGAGCTCCCGCCCCATCTCGCTTTGCTCTATGTTCTCAAAAAAGGAAAGGAGTATCTTCGCTTTCCGAAGAATCCCGGCGCGCTCACCTGGAAAAAGTTTCTGGACAATGCGGACCCTTCCGTCTCTATCCCGGAGCCTTCGTTTGATCCGGCGCGGACGTCGGTTATCCTGTACAGCGGCGGCACCAGCGGTACGCCGAAGGGCATCTGCCTGACCGACCTCAATTTCAACGCCTGTGCCATGCAGGCCCGGGAGGCGATCGGAATGGAGTTTTCCAAGGGACTGACCATGCTCGGCTGTATGCCCGCGTTCCACGGATTCGGTCTCGGCATCAATCTGCATGCGGTTCTGATTCACGGCGTCTGCTGTATACTGATGCCAACGTTCAACAGCAAGAGCTATGCGAATATGCTCCTGAAAAGGAAGCCCAACTTTATCGCCGGCGTCCCGACCATCTTTGAGGCGCTGCTCCATCTGGATCAATTGAAAAACGCAGACCTGGGTTTCCTGAAGGGCATGTTCTGCGGCGGCGATTCGCTGTCCGTCGAGCTGAAAAAGAAAATTGATGCGTTTCTGAAGGAGCACGGTGCCTCCATTCAGGTCCGGGAAGGTTATGGCCTGACGGAATGCGTCACTGCCAGCTGCCTGACGCCCCTGGATACGTATCGGGAAGGCAGCATCGGCATCCCCTTCCCGGATACCGAATATCGGATCGTAAATCCCGAAACCGGCGAACTTCTGCCGCCGGGCGAGGAAGGCGAGATCATTCTGAAGGGGCCTTCAGTCATGCTCGGATACCTCGACAATCCGGAGGAAACCGCGCAGACGCTGCGCCGCCGGGAAGACGGCGATTTGTGGCTCTACACCGGGGACCTGGGCACAATGGACCGGGATGGATATGTTTATTTCCGGCAGCGCCGCAAGCGCATGATCATCACGAACGGGTATAATGTATACCCCGGCCAGATTGAAAATGTCATCGACAGCTGCAGCGAGGTTTCCTACAGCTGCGTCATCGGCGTGCCGGACCCGCGGCGGATGCAGCGCGTCCGCGCATATGTCGTTCTTCGGGACGGCGTCCGTGGAGACGATGCCTGCCGGGAACGTATCATGAAGGAACTGAAACTGCATGTCGCGGCTTATGCACTTCCGAAGGAGATCCTTTTCCGGAAGGATCTGCCAAAAACACTTGTCGGAAAAGTGGCCTACCGCCTGCTGGAGGAAGAAGCCGCCAGGGAAGCCGGGCCGACGGCGGCCGCCCGTTGACCGGACCGCAGCAGCGCTTTTTGATATCTTCTGTACTCGGCAAGGATCCATCCATTATGTCTATGTCCAATGATACGAAAATGACAAAACCGTCCCCGAATTCAAAAAAGAAAAGGAAATGGGGCGACCGCAAAGACGGCCGGCGGGTCAAAGCGCCCGGCCTGCAGACCGTGATGGCCTATCTGATGCCGAAGCGTACCGACTGCGAAGTCTATCTGCACGACACGTTTGATATCACCGATCTGTTGACGTTTGTGGAAGAAAAAAACCGGCTCCATCCGGCGTACCGCACCACGTTGTTTCACTGCATTCTCGCAGCTCTGGCAAGGATGGTCCGGGAACGTCCGAAGATGAACCGGTTTATACAGGGATATCGTCTGTACGAACGGAACGAAATCAGTCTCAGTTTTGTGGTAAAGCGCAGATTTGAAGACCATGCGGAAGAGTCGCTCATGGTTCTGGTGCCGGAGGAAACGGACACGGTCGATGACCTCAGCCGTAAAATTGACGCGGAGGTACATGAGATCCGCAAAAGCGAACATGCGACCGGCGGCATCGATTCGCTTCTGGACGCATTCGCGCGGATTCCCCGCCCGATCCTGGCCGTGGTCATCCGGATCATCCGGATCCTGGATTTCTGGGGCGTCAATCCGGATTTCCTCACGGAAGGCGACCCCAACTATACAACAATCCTGTGCAGCAATCTGGGCAGCATAAAATGTCCCGCCGTTTATCATCATCTGAATAATTACGGCACCAACAGTATCATGGTTACCATTGGTGCCTGGAAAAAACAGCCGGTTCTGATGAGCGACGGCAGCACGCAGATCCGAACGGTCGTCGATATCGGTGTCACGCTGGATGAACGCATCGCCGACGGTTTCTATTTTGCGCGGAGCCTGCGGCTGATTCATCATATCTGCGCCAACCCGCAGATCCTGGATCTGCCTCTTTCTAAGGCAAGCGGCTATACATACGATTGAAGACAGGAGGAAGGTTTTTTCTTCCATTTATCGTCGGCATCCGCAGTTACAGCCGTACCGGCCTGCCCGCGGTCGGTTTCACGGTCGGGATCCCGGGATACTTCTCCTTAAGAAGACGCTTCAGTCCGCGCAGATCGACATCCGTCGAAATCGGCGGGAATGCATCATCAAAATGACTCAGCAGAATGCGTTTCGGTGCAAGGGCCCGGATCACCCGGTCCGCCTCCTGTACCAGAAGCGCATTTCGTTTGCCCTGGAACGGCATAATCAGGAGATCCGCTCCGGGCCGATAGGTTTCCTCCGGATGCAGCCCGAGGCTTCCTAGAATCTGAATCCGTTTTCCTTCCGCTTCCAGTTCATAAACCAGCGTTTCCGCCTGCTCCGGGAAATGCCTGGCCGCCCAGAAAAGGAACGGCAGATTCGCGCCATAGCGGACCATCCGCGGGGAAAGAAGCGTCTGCGCGATCAGCTTCGCGTCAAACCGGATATGTTTCCCCCGCAGCACCCGGACCAGCACCTTCCCGAAGGGAATCGTCATCCCGGGGCGGATGACCGCCACCTGATCGGTTCCCTCTGTTCCGTCCGTATATTCTTCCAGCGTCTCGGCGGGCGTTTTACTGCAGTACACGGTCATGTCACCGCCGGTCAGCAGCTCCGTCACAAAAACCAGATGGTCGAAATGTCCATGGGTGATCAGGACGGTGTCCGCATCCATAAAGTCGCTCAGCGCATTCGGATTGCTTCCGCCCCGCAGTTCGACAAAGGGGTCGATCAGCAGCTTCTCTCCCGCCGCCTCGATCCGGAGTGTGTTCGTTCCTTCCCAGGTTATGTTCATGATCTGTTTCCTGTTTTTCTTTTTTCTGTCCTTTGTTTCTGTTTTGCGTTTCTGTCGTGCGTTTTAATCTTGCAATTATCTTTCGGATCCGTTGTCCGTCCGCGTTCTGCTTCTTCGTCAGTTCTTCCGCTGTCCGGCCGCACTTTGCATCTCCGTCAGTTCTTCCGCCGTCCGGGCGCACTTTGCTTCTCCGTCAGTTCCGGTGTCCGTCCCGGCTGCGCCATGTCCTTCTCAGATCAGCATCCTGTCCCGGAACCCGGCGATCATTTCCTCCGGCACGCCAAGCCCCCGGATCAGAAATTCACACTCTCCCGGGTACTCCTTCCGGATCGCGTCGAAAGATGCATTCAGGTATTCTTCGCTTGCGAGGAACGCAGCGCGCACCGACGCCGCGACCTCCGGGGAAGCGCCGTTTTCCCGTGCCAGGCGGTAATACATTTCGGCCCGCGCCTCGTTAACTTCATTGGTCAGCAGATAGTCTTCGACGATCGCATCCCATTCCACCCCCAGAGCCGTCAGCAGAAACGCCGCGGTCAGTCCGCACCGGTCTTTTCCCTCCGAGCAGTGCCAGAGAACGCTGCCCCGGTCAAAGTCATGCCCCATGATCGTCCGCAGAGCAAAGCTGAATCCTTCCCGGCATTCCGGCGCGGAGACCATCATCCGGTACAGATCTTTCATGTCCGGCATCATGGTTTTTCTTCTGGCATAATCCCGGTCATTTTCATGGGTGACCCCGATCATGCCGTCCGTGAAGATGACAACCGGCATCATGGTCACCCCCTCCATCTGCACATCCGGCTTCCCGCTGCGCGCCATCGGCGTGCGCAGGTCCAGGGCCAGAGAGAGTCTGCAGTCCTCTTTCAGTTTCCGGACATCCTCCGGGGTAGCCTTCGACAGATTCGCCGACCGGATCAGGCAGCGGCTGCGGATCTCTTTTCCGGATTTCGTCCGGAGGGTACCCAGATCTCTGGCGTTGTTGATCCCCTCAAATTCAATTTTCCGTGTATTCTCCATGCCTGTCTCCCTGTATGCTTTCCGTCCGGAATCTCCTCACTCATTTACGGTCAGGTCTTCAAACGCGCCGTCCCGCACCCATACGGCCACACTTCCGCCTTCTGTGCGGAAGGTACCCCATCCGTCTTCATCGATGGTCACCGTCTCTGTGCAGCTGCCGAGGGCATCGTGAAATTCCAGGCCGGAGAACTGCTGCCCCATGTGCATTCTGAGGCTGCCGCCGTCTCCGTCGCTCATCACGACCGCGAGGCCGGAGTTTTCATGTTCCTGTTCGCCGCGCCGGACCCATCCGATGACGGTTTCGTCCTCAAGATAGTCTTCCTGTTCGCCATACGCATAGGAAGCCCGCAGCTTGATCAGCTTGCCCAGATTGGGAACCAGGGGACGGTTCTGTGCCGGATTTCCATAGTAATCGGTATAGAAAACGCACGGAACTCCATCCTTGCGCAGCAGAATGATCGCATAGGCCAACTGTTTGAACCAGTCTTCCACGAAGGACTGCAGGCTCTGGCCATACTGCGTATCATGGTTGTCCACAAACGTCACCGCGTGATCCGGGCGTTCTTTGACCAGCGTATTGTCAAAAATCCGGTTCATCGGATAGCTGCTGCCGCCGATGGACGCCTGATAGAAATTATAATGAAGCGAAACGTCAAACAGCGACATCTCATTGTCCACTGCGTCGAGATAATGCTCCAGCCGTTCGATGTCTCCGCTCCAGTACTCCCCGACGGCCGGGAAGTCCCTGCCGACCAGCTCTCTCATGTCGCTGAGCAGGTCCCGGTAGAACGGGAAACTGATGTGTTTCACCGCATCCAGCCGCAGGCCGTCGATCTTTGTCTCATGGATATACCAGCGCAGCCATTTCTTTGTCTCGGCAACCACCTCCGGGTTGTTCATATCGACATTCATGCCCATCAGGTAATCGAAATTGCCGTTCTCCGGATCGGTCTGCGGGTCCCAGTGTTTGCCCGTAAAACGATAGATAAATTCCCTCGACTGCTGGTTCTCCGCCCAGTCCGTTCCGCTGAAATGGGTGTGGTTCCAGGTAAATTTGCTGTATTTCCCGTGGCGTCCGGGGAAATTGAAGATGGACCACACCTTCACCTTCTGTTCGCCGCTCACCTGGACATTCCGGTCCTCCGGCGAATCCGCCACTGCGGTCACCGTCTCCGTGTCATCCCCGCCCATGCGGTGGTTCAGTACAATGTCCGCAAAAACTTTGATCCCGGCTTTGTGAAAAGCCTCGATCGCTTCCAGATATTCTTCCTTTGTTCCGTATTTCGTCCGGATGGTTCCCTTCTGGTCGAACTCTCCGAGATCATACATATCGTAAACGCCATACCCGACGTCCTCCTGGGAGGTCCCTTTGTACGCCGGCGGCAGCCACACCTGTGTAATTCCCAGGCTGCTGATGTTCTCCGCCTTTGCCGCGCACCGCTTCCACCAGAAGCCGTCGTTTGGCAGATACCATTCAAAATACTGCATCATGGTTTCATTGGTTGACATTCATAATCACCTCTGTTTCTGAATCCTCTTCGCTGTTGGCGTATTCCTTTCCGGGTGAAGACCTTCTGAGGTTTACGAGGTTGTACCACAAAGCAGAATAAATGTCAAATTTCCTTCCGCCTTCCCGGACTTCTCCAGGCAGAACAAATGTCTGATTTCGCTCATTTTTCCGGGCGTCTTCCGCCCATTTTCCCGCAGGCAAAAACGCCCGCGAGGAGCAGCGCGGGAAAAATAATCCCGGCCAGAATGCCGACCTTCAGGTTATCCCCGAACCTGTCGGAAACAAAGCCGGCCAGCGTCGGCCCGGCTGAGCACCCGACATCTCCTCCCAGCGCCAGCAGCGCAAAAATGGCTGTCCCGCCCCTGGGCAGCATGGCCGAGGCTTTGCTGAAGGTTCCGGGCCACATGATCCCGACCGAAAGGCCGCAAAGCGCGCAGGCTGCCAGATTGACCGCCGGAAACGGTGCCAGAGAGATCCCCAGATAGGCGATTATGCAGAGCAGCGCAGAAAGAATCATAAAATTGTCAAGCCGGATCCGATGACCGTACTTTCCATAAAAAGCGCGTGAAAGGCCCATCAGGACGGCAAACGACATGGGGCCGGCCAGGTCCCCCGCTGTCTTGGAAATCCCCAGCCCTTTCTCCGCCAGGGCGGAAGCCCACTGGCTGACCGCCTGCTCACTGGCCCCGGCGCATACCATCATGAGCAGCAGTACCCAGAACAGCCGGAAGCTGAAAAGTTCTCCGATGGAATATCCGGTTTCCCCCTCTTTGAGAAGCGGGGCGATGGGGACTCTTGTAAAAGACACAAAATTGCCGATCGGAATCAGTGACCAGAGCAAGGCAAGAATCTTCCAGTGCCCGATTCCTGCAAAGCGGAAAAAGACGGTGGAAAGCAGCACGACGCCCACATGCCCCCAGCAGTAAAAGGAATGGAGCATGCTCATCGCTTTTTCCTTGTTCTCGGAAGGACAGGCGTCCATCACCGGACTGACCAGCACCTCCAGCAGTCCTCCGCCCACTGCATAAATAACCACGCAGCCAAGGAGACCCGCAAAGGGATCTGCCGTCACCTCCGGCAGGATCGTCAGCAGAATGAGACCGGCCGCAGACAGCGCATGGGCGATGAGCAGTGACACGCGGTATCCGATCCGGTCGACAAAGGTCACCGAAAGCAGATCCACCAGCAGCTGTACGCCGAAATTAATCGTCACCAGCAGCGTAATCTTCGAGAGGGAAATCCCGTAACTGCGCTGAAAGGTCAGAAACAGCAGCGGGGCAAAATTATTGCAGATCGCCTGGACAATGTATCCGACAAAGCAGGCCGTAATCGTTCCGTTGTAAGAAACCCCTGCCCGGGGCGGAACCGTTTTCTGTTTTTCTTTCATATAAAATTTTGTCCTTAAAATTTTATCCTCAGATGCATCCCGTTTTCTTAATGATCCTCAAGAATTACCTTCCACTGCCCGATCAGCCGTTCCAGTGACCAGGCGGCATTGGCGGGGCTCGTGCTCGGCAGGCCGATATTCTCCCTGCCGGTAACCGGATACTGATATTTCCTGTACAGCCGGCCGGCCAGCTGCCCATTGGTGTAGATCGCCCGAATCGGACAGGCGTCCAGAATCAGCGGCAGATCCGTCGGTACCACATTCCGGATACTGCTGTCCGACGAACCGATAATATCACAGGATTCGATCACATCCCACAGGGCAATCCCATATCGGGCCGTCAGCTCCCGCTTCTGTTGTATCGTCTCCGGAAACGGTTCCCGGGTCAGCGCCGCCAGGATCTTCCAGAACCGGTTCTGCGGATGCCCGTAATAAAATTTCTGTTCCCGGGACCGCACGGAAGGGAAGCTTCCGAGGATCAAAATCCGGCTGTCACTGTTATACAGCGGCGGAAATTCGTGGGTATGTCGTTCGTATTCTGCCATTATTGTTACGCTCCTGCTCTGTAGCTGCAGCGGTCGGCTAAATGCTTTCCGACTGGCATCTGTTTTTTCTAAGAACCTCCACCCCATGCGGCGCAGCAGCTTTTGTGGATGTGGTTCTCCGAATGTGGTCCTCCGGATGTGATACTCCGGATATGGTGCTCCGCCGCTTCGCTTCATAATTATAGCAGAGTATAGAAGAAAACGGGAGAAAAAGCATGGAAAATAACGCGAGACACCGGGGCAGCCCGTTCTGCCGCAGTCCTGCGGATCCAGAGCGGATCGTCCCGGCGCCTCTGAGAGTGACCCGTCAAATCTTTCCGTCACACGTCGTTTTTGTCACGCGTTGTTCCCGTCACACTTTACGAATATAGTCTGCCTTTCTCGGAGCCGCCTCCCGTTTGCCTTCCGGCAGGCCGTATCCCAGAATCACATTGCCGACGCCCTGGTATTTCTCGGGAATCCCCCATTTTTCCTTCAGGGCCTTGCCGCCTTCACTTTCGAAAGACTCCTTTGCTCTCCAGATATAGCAGGAATCCACTCCGATCGCGTTCGCCGCATTCAGCATATTTCCGATCACAAGATTTCCGTCGGAAACGCCGAAGGGTACCGTGGGATCTCCAAAGACGACAACCACCGTCGGCGCGCCGTAGAATGTCTTCGCATCCGGATTTCCCGTTACAGCGGCATTCAGTTTCTGAACAGCTTCCACGTCTTCCGGTTTCTGAACCGCAACGATCAGCGGAGACTGTTTTCCCATGCCCGTCGCCGCATAAGTACCGGCTTCCAGGATGGCATCCAGTTCTTCTTCTTTTATCTGCTCCGCCTGATAAGCTCTGCAGGATCTTCTCGTCAATAAATTCTGTAATGCTTCATTCATTGTCCGCTTCCTCCTTTTCGAACCGCGCAGCCTGTCTGCCGCACTGAAATTATTCTATTTCATTCATCCGGCATTTGCAAGCAGCAGATTCCGCAGACGGCCGGCGATATAAGCGCCAGATTCCGCAGGCAGCCGGCGGTATAAGCGGCAGATTCCGCAGACGGCCGGAGAAGACCGTATTTGAGCCGTAAGGAACTGCAGCGGCAGTCCTGTTTTCACTCCTCTGTCTTAAGCGCGGCAACCATATCAATATGCCGGTTCTTGCGGGCAACCATCAGCCCTACCGCCAGGGACACCAGAAACGTGAGCAGAATGCTTACCAGGTACGTGACCGGGCCGATGACCATTTTCATCTCATATTCGGAGGCCAGCGCATTCAGCAGGTACTGGAGCACGCCGATGCCGGCGGGAATCCCGACCGCGATGCCGATCACAGTCAGCCACAGATTCTGGCTGATCAGCAGATTTCCGATTTTTCTGTCCTTAAACCCGACTACCTTCAAGGTCGCCATCTCCCGGTATCGTTCGGTATAGCTCATGACGCCCAGGTTATACAGCACAACAATGCTCAGTACCACCGCGGCAATCACCAGAAGCACAATCATTACAACCATCAGCTCCAGGAAGGTATCGAAGGAATCCATGATGGCCTTTTTGGTCTGCACATTCAGAATAGAATCGCTGGCTGCAATCTCCGACGCATTGGTATAGAGCATATTGACGGCATAATCGAAACCGATGCTCTCGGCGTAGGTGTCGTTCATGACAATTCCTTCCGACATGGACCGGAGGATTCCCGCCACCCGGGCCGTATAGGTTTTGTCCGTCTCATAGGGTGAAAAGCTGAAGGTATCTCCCTCGGACAGGTGATAGTCCCGCGCAATCCGCGAGCAGATATATGCGCCGTCATCCGCCAGGGTGATATACTTCATTTTCCCGTTCACAAAGCGGACGTAGTCATGGGGTGTATGATAGATTTCCAGACTGACGCCTTTATCTCCCATCTGGACACTGGATGCAGCACACCAGTCGGCATCGTACTGCTCCGCCAATGCATAGGCGTCCTCATTTTTTATGTTTTCCGTATCCAGATTGATCCGGTTTGCATAGTTGATGGCATCCTCATAGAACGACTGCATAAACGACTGCATGGTGTCATTCATCCCAAGTCCGCCCACCAGCAGGACCATGCACCCGACGATTCCGAACAGCGTCATCGCGGATCTCGCCTTATGACGGAGAAGGTCCCTCAGATTCCATTTCGTCCCGAAATTCAGGCGTTTAAAGAATCGCGTCTCCTCGATCGCCATATGACTCATCTTTTTCGGCGTATACGGCCGCAGTGCATCCGCCGCCGTCCCCTTCAGCATCTGCCGGACGGACAGATATCCGATCAGGACGAGGAACGCATTCATGAGAACCAGAATCAGCCAGCACGGCCAGGGCACATACAGGTTCCATCTGGGCATGTCAATATAGGTGCCCATGGCAGCGTTCGGGTTCATAATATACCATCCCAGCAGGTAGCCGATCCCGATCCCCAGCGCAGACCCGGCCAGACCGATCACCAGCGCGTAGGAACAGTAATGCCGCAGAATCGGGCGGTCCCGGAAACCCAGCGCTTTCAGCGTTCCGATCTGGGTCTTTTCGTTCGCCGTGATGCGATGCATCGTCGTAACCATGGTCAGGATCGCGATCGCGAGGAACAGCACCGGCAGTACGGACCCCATGGTCTTGCCCTCTTCGATCTCTCCCATGGTTTCCGCATAGGAAACCGTCTCATCCTTCGAAAGAACCAGAAGCGTCTTCTTCAAAACCTCTTCGGCTTTTTCCACGAACTGCGCCTTGTCCATCCCAGTCCGGACATTGATCTGATAGTAAAGGCTGTCGCCGATGAAATTCCGGAAAATCCCCGGGATAATATCCTCCAGCATCGCAGGAGAAAAGTAGGCGAACCCGTAAGAGTGAAAATCCGGCATCAACTGGGTTTCATCGGGCACGCAAATCAGAAATTCTCCGGCTTTGATCAGTCCTTTTACGACACCGGTGACGGTCAGCATTTTGTAAGTCAGGGTCAGCTCATCTCCCACGGAAATCCCGTTTTTGGCCGCATACTGGTCGGAGAGCCACAGGCCGTCTTTACTGGTCTCATCGTAGGGTTCCCCTTCCACAAGGTAGAGCCCCGAAACACGCATATTTTCACTGACAGCCAGAGCGATCACATCCGTGTCGTCCTTTACGGACGCATTCACGGTGAGAAAGCGGGTCGCATCCTCCACACCGTCGATGGCTTTCACCGCTTCCAGGTCTTCCTCCGTAAAGCCTTTCTCCGAGTAGATCCGGTAATCGGCAAACCCCGTCTGGTCAAAAATGTAGCCGGTATCCTTTTCCAGGCTGTACCATTCCATATTGAAGCCGACAAAGACGCCGATCCCGAGGCTGATCATGATGATCATGGAAATAAACTGTGCTTTGTACCTTCCGAACGTACGAATCAGTTTTCGAAACAGCATCTTACCAGTCCACCTCCTCCGCCGCAAGAGGATTCTCCTGCTCCGTGCAGGATACGATCTTTCCGCTCTTGACCCGGATCACCACGTCCGCCATCCTGGCAATGTTCTGGTTGTGCGTCACAATAATCGTCGTCTTCCCCATGTCTCTTGCCATAGACAGCAGAAGCTTCAGCACCATAACGCCGGTCTCAGAGTCGAGCGCGCCGGTCGGTTCATCGCACAGGAGAATCTTCGGATTTTTCGCCAGTGCCCGGGCGATTGAAACCCGCTGCTGTTCTCCGCCCGACAGCTCCGAGGGGAAATTATGAATATGGTCTTCCAGACCGACCGCCCGGAGCATTTCGTGACTGCTCAGCGGGTCCGGAGCGATATCCTTGACAAGCGCCACATTCTCCTGCACCGTCAGTGTCGGAATCAGATTGTATGACTGAAAGACAAACCCGACGGTCGCCGCACGGTAATCCGCCAGCTCATTGGGTGTCAGCGTGGAAATGTCCCTGCCTCCGACGATGATTTTGCCGGACGTCGGACTGTCCAGCCCGCCCAGAAGGTTCAGCATCGTACTCTTTCCGGCTCCGCTGGGCCCCAGAACGACAATAAACTTTCCTGCCTCCAGTTTCAGATCCGCATACCGCAGGGCATACTGTTCATGTTCTCCGTTTCGGTAAACTCTTGATACATCCTGAAATTCTATAATCGTCATTTCTGCCGTATTCATCCCTGTCCGGGATGTTCCTTTCTCCCGCAGTTTCCGGGTTCGTTATTGTCATTTAATGTTAGCAGAAACTAACTATTATTTCAATTCGCATTTTTCATAAAGGATTCTCAGAAATCCGGGGATTTATGTGCATTTGGAAGACTGCATCTGCAAATTGTACACGGTCTCCGTTGTTTAAGACGATTCTCTGGTTCGGTTCGAGCCGTTTTCCTCCCACGAAGGTTCCGTTTCGGGAATTCAGGTCGGTCAGAACACACCGGTCTGCATCCCGCTCGATCTGCGCATGCACTCTGCTCACAGCATTCGAGTCGATCCGCAGGTCCGCCTGACGGGAAGAACTTCCGATCATGCTGATCCCTTCCGGTACAGGGAGCATCTGCAGCCCGGGAACCTCACTCGCGAGGAAGACTCCGCCCGGCTGCGGTCCAGCCAGTATCCTGGTAACCTCATCGTCCGGCTCTTCTCCCATCTCCTTTCCTGTCTCTTCTCCCATCTCCTTTCCCGTCTCTTTTCCTGTCCCTTTTCCCATCTCTTTTTCGTCCCGACCGTTCTCTTCCTCGATCCCGGAAAAAATCCGGTCCAGGTACCGATCGTCCTCTTCCTCCTCCGTTTCCGGATAAAATCCTTCCCACGGGTCTTCCCGTTCTTTTCTTGCCCCATATGTCCGGAGATAGACCAGCCACAAAATCGCCAGCGTCAGAAAGAGCAGTCCTCCCGCCTGTGTCATGTCGAAGCGCAGCAGCCAGATCGCAAGTCCGTCCCCGACCCCGGCCAGCAGTACTGCCAGGACGCAGATCCGGATTTCTTTTTTCTTTTTGTCTGCGGCAGTCTTCACCGGCGAGGCTTTCTCTTTCTCGCCCGGATAAACTCTCTCCTCCCGGGCAGCTGCAGTGGAAACCGTTTCCCCGGCGAAGATTTTCTCTTCGATTCGTTCTTCGTATCGGGATTCCTCCCGAACAGCAGCCGGTTTCTTCTGTTCTGTCCGCACTTCCGGAAGCAGCGTTTTCAAAACCGTCGCCGGGCCCTCCCCGCGGACTGCCAGCCCCTGATAAAATCCGTATCCCAGGGCAACGGCCGCTCTGTCGGAATGGTCCAGATATTTTAATACAAACTCTGCCAACGCCCGCCCGTAGACAGGTTCCTGAGCAGGTTCCGAAACAGCTTCCGCGGAATCTTCATTCTTTGTTCCTTCCCTCCCCGTTTTCAGCTCCTGCAGTTCCGTCAGGATCTCTTCCGCCGTTTCCGCTTCAACAGCCGGCAGATAGCAGAGTGATATTTCTCCCGTATTCCGGTCTGCATAGATATATTCGGGATCCAGAAGGAACCGGTCGGTCCGAAGCATATATTTTTCTGCCGCTGTACAGGCTTCCAGTATCCCCTGAAACAGTTTTTCCAGCTCCTTCTCCCCCATCTTCCGCTTCCGGCAGACCACACTCAGGCTCTGCTTTCCGGTAATATCATAAATCAGGCGGTCCCTTCCATCCATACTGCCCACCTGCATGCGGAGGAAATGGGGAATCGAATTATACTGCAGCATCGGGATTTCATATCGGTTTTGATCGATCAAAAGATCTTCCATGATCATGCTGCTGTGTTCCGGATCTCTGCGATAGCTTACCTTCACAATTTTCTCCTTATGGCAAATATACCCACTGACCGTATTTCCTTCCTGCGCTTCTCACATCAAGGTTCCCCCGGATCTGTAATTCTGTCCGCGAACGCTTCGACGCCCCGTACTTTCCGGATCAGGCTGGCCGGCTCGTAGGCTTTCCTCTTTACTTCTTCCCTGCACTGCCTGGTCCCGGAAGTCAGAAAGTCTCTGGTGAACACTGGAAACGGAAACGTTCCCGTCATGGAAACCGTTATTTCAAGCTCCCCGGCCTCACAGCCGGCCTTCACATTCCGCATCCACATCGCTCCGGATCCGGAAAGAGATTTTGCCGCCGCCGCAGCCTTCTCCCCCCGCGCCGGATCCGTCCCCATACAAACAAAAAGCGCTGCACTTTCTCCGGCAGCACCGCGCATCCGCACGCGGTCATGAAGATAAAAGCCTGCAAACATCAGGCCCAGCAGCATCGGCAGCAAAATCGCCATCAGAAGGGTCGCTTCCACAGTAAACGACCCTGAGAATCCTTCATGCCGTCTCCCGGGTGCCTTCTCCCCTCTTTTCGTTTTATTCTTATTCTCCATTATCTCACCCCTCTCCCAGCAGGAGCCGGAGCAGCTGTGCCGCTGCCAGGAATGGAACAAATGGCATCCTGCTTTTTCTGTCCGCCTTATGAAAGGCCAGAAGGCCTGCGGCCGCGGCGGATGCAAGCAAAGATGCCGCAAAAAGAAGCCCGGCCGCTGCCCTTACGCCGCATCCGAATGCAAAAGCGGTCAGCAGGAGGCAGTCTCCGTATCCGATCTGCTGTGCGCTCAGATAAGCCGTCAGAAAAAGAATCCCGCCTCCAAGAACAGCTGCCGCAAAGGACAGCAGATCCGATTTCCCGCGCAGACACAGAACCGTACGCCAGAGTATTGCGGCCAGCAGATAACAAAGGCAGGGCGGGGCAGGCAGGGTTCGTCTGCGGATATCCGGTACGGCCTGTATACAGAAGACAAATAAACTGATCCATTCCATATCTATGGTTCTTCTCCGTGTATATGCTGATGCGCGGCACATTTCGAGCAGGGCCTGAGGTCCTCCGCCTCGGATGCCGTCATCTCCCGGACCGTCCGTTTCAGGCCGCTGCATTCCAGCGAACTGTGATACCGGTTCCCGTCCGAGGTAATATATACCTGACCGCTGCCGCCGCCGCAGCGCTCACACGCATGATATTTCTCTCCGTAACGGTTGCGCCGCGCATGGGCTTCCTCCTCTGACACCTCTTCGATGGAGAGCCGGATATGCGTGCAGTTCGGATCCGTATGATAAACCGTCCCATGCTCCGTCACATATACCGTCTGATTCTCCTCGTCATCTGACCCGTCCGCCCCATCTCCCGGCCCCGATCCTTCCCGTCCGACCCAGCCGCGGACGGAGGCGCGCTGGACAAAAAAGATCCCGGGGATCTTTACGAGGCCGGAGGGACTTTGGAGCTGATACGTCAGAACCAGGTCCATCTGCTGATCCTGGTCCGGTATGGACGAAAGCAGCAGGTTTTCCCCCCGCACACAGGACGTGTCCGCCTGGCTGCCATGCACTTTCGCAGCGGCATATCCGACAGAGAGCGTCACCGGCAGCGGAGAATCGGAGGAAGTATATTTGCCCGCATAGGCTCCGATCGCCAGCTCCTCTGTGGTCTGCGTCAGTATTCCGCTGTAGGTTTCCGCTGCCCCGTAAATATTGACCAGTGACAGGACGACTGCCATACAGACAGCAAACACCGGCGCCGCAACGGCCGCTTCCACCGTCAGACTTCCCTCGGGTGAGGTCAGAAGGAGCGCTTTTTTGCGCTCCAATTGTTTGAGAGGTGATAGATGATCCGTTTCTTCCAAGACCGGAGAGAGCATTCCCTTTCTGTAAGATTTCTTGATGTTAGAATAGGATTTCTGGATATGACGAAAAAGCACTCCTTCTCACCTCACTCTGGAAGTTCTGATTTGTATGGCAGTCCCCGTAGAAAACTTTAAAGAAACATAGCCTGAATCAAAATTTTCTCCGAGACTCTATAAATATGAAAACCCTGCCTTGACACGCATCTCCCACGGTCCCCCGGACACCTTCAGAAAGGCTCCCGGGATCCGTGAGAACAGCGGGGGGATTTTCCACGAGACCTCTTCTGTCAGTGCAACAACGCAGTGATCGACACAGAAAGAGTCGTTCCAGACGCTGCGCATCGTCAACTCGATCAGATCCAGCCCCCGCCTTGTCTGCTGCCGGACACTCCCCAGGTCCAGCAGAATCCGCAGATAATCCCGATAGCGGAGACCCCTTCCCCGGTCTTTGCCCCCTTCCGCCAGCACACCGGACAGATTCCCCAGCTGTGTCAATGTCAGTGTCCATGTATCCCCGCTCTTTTTCAGCGGCACCCGTCCGCCTTCCAGAAGCGTCCGGACATCGACAAGGCTCTCTCCGTAGGACCATCCCAGCAACAGCGCATGTTTCAGCGTCGACACAAGGGCCGGGATCCCGGTCCATCCGATCAGGAGGAATGCCGTCTGCGAGGCGGCGGCATTCATGCCCGGGTCGCTGATGCTGTACAGATAATTGGCCCCTTCCCGGAGCAGCACCAGCCGCAGAGCGACCGCCTTCATGTTCAGAAGGTCGCTCCTTTTTCCCGCAAGAATATATTCCGCCTGACATTTCAAAGCTTCTTCGGAGGGAGCATCCTCCAGCACTTTCTGCTGTCCCGGATCCTCTTCCGTTTCGGAAAGGTAATTCGGAAAATGGTCCAGCAGGTATTCTCTGAATATCAGATCGTCTGTGATCGATCCGTATTTTTCTTCAACCTTCAGCGTTCCCCTCTGGAGCAGGCGATGGGAAGCCAGATCCCATCCGGGCACCTTCCGTGAGGAAACCGGAATACTCCCGCGGACGTTTTCCCAGATCCCGCCGGCGATGACCCTTGCAAGCTCCTTCAGCGGATCGGTCATACTTTCCCCCGGCGGCAGAAAAACTTCCCCGCTCTCCCCGGACAGCTCAGCCATCATCTGCTCTTCCTGCTCCTGCGCGTCCTCCATGTCGGCGTCCGACTGCTGCTTCGCCTTTTCATACGCTTCCTGCAGCCGGTCCATCTCTTCCGCCTGCGTATAGTATTCGTAGAGTTTTCCGGTAACGTTCATGACAGCGGTATTCTTCATGAAAGAGACCGCCTGCTGGTAAAAGCCGCATCCGCCCTCATCGGTCAGCAGCGCATACTCCAGGATCCGTCCGGAGGAAATCTGCAGCTGCCACGGATCAAAGCAAAGCATCGAGAGCCCTTCCTTGGCGGGCGAGGCATTCCGTTCCATAAAGCTCCTGAGTCTGGCATAAATCCGGTCCTCCGAAAAGCTGCTCCCTCCATAGGCTCCGTCAAAGGCGAACAGATCATATCGGTCCAGCAGGCTTCGCTCAAATTCCGAAAAAACCGAGTAATTCCCCATATCTGTAATATTTACCGCCTGTGTCCTGGCCCCCTGCACCCGCACAGACTCCGTCAGCATAAAGAAAAGTCCCAGGAAAGCGCTGCAGCAGAGCGTAAAAAATACCGTTATGACTCCTTTGGGCCGGCTTCTCATCTTCCGTTTTCCTCAAATGCCTCAAATACCGTTGCTCTCACTGGTTACCTTGCTGAGCAGGCTCTTCACCAGGCTGGTCAGCTGATTCTTGAAAATCGCCACAAGAGAAATCAGCACGACCAGGATCAGGATAATTTCAACAACTCCGACACCGTCTTCCTCCCTTAAAAAACAGGACAACTGCTCTTTAAGATCTTTTAACGTGATTATCATATACATTTTTATACCTCCTTCATATCTTTTGTTGTTTCTCATTATAATCCTCTTTACGTTTTTGTCAAGCATCATTTTATATATAGAATCTAATTCGGTGATAAAGAGCAGCGTATCCGAAAAACAGGTAAAGGCGTCAAAAAGGACGGGATATTGGCGCATAAACGATACGCTCATATCCCGTCCCTTCAGACAGCCAAAACCCATGATCCCTGCCTTTTACCCGGCAAAGCAGCAGCAAACGGAAAAAGCATTTCTGCTTTAGGTCAAATCAGTATTCCCTGGGAATCTCGTCCGTCCCAACAATCTGACGGAAAAGCTCCAGATCCTTGTCGCTGCGGATCAGCATCACTTCCTCGAATGCTCCGCTCTCCCGGTCCTTCAGGCCCCCGACCTGCTCCCCGTTGCAGATGCTGCACCGGATCACCGGCATTTTTTCCTGCGGATTATAGTTCAGTTTCTCCACGGTTTTTTTCTTAAAGAACATAACATTCCCCTTTATTTTCTGTTTGAAATCCCATTGAAAATGTACGGCTTTTTCAAATCAACGTTTTTCCGTCATCCAACATTTTGACTGTTTTTTCTAACATTCGGTTCTCTTTTCCCATTTCCAGAAATCGTATAATCTGTTATGGTATATAGAGGAAAGCACTGATCGAAGTCGTGTTTTCTGAAAATTATTTTACATCCGCCGCGGCGTCCGCGGCAAGTCTCAATCCGTTAAGAAACTGCAGCAAAATAACCTGTACAGATTGCGCCGGATTACCACTGCAGGTTCTGACCCGGGACATTCCGCTCCGGGAAGCCGGAACTGTGAAACAGAAATTCCAGAATAAACCAATAAAAACAGGAGGAATACCATGTCTGTCTTTATCCATGAAAGTCATCCGACATTTCATCTCCAGAATGATGAAATCAGCTATGTGATGCGCGTCCTTCCGGACGGACAGCTCGGGCAGCTGTATTTCGGAAGCCGGATCCATGACCGGGAAACATTTGATTATCTTCTGGAAGGCGCGATGCGTTCTCACAGCGCTTATCCGGAAGATGATCAGGATCTCCTTTCCCAGGAACATGTGAAACTGGAATACCCGTCCTTCGGAACCGGGGATTATCGGCAGGGAGCGATCGAAATCCTGCAGCCGAACGGCAGCCGTGTCAGCAATTTTAAGTATCAGGGGTATGATCTCCTGCCCGGAAAGCCGGTCCTGGAAGGTCTTCCCGCTACATACACCGAGAGCGATGACGAAGCGGAAACCCTGGTCATTCATCTGAACGATTCCGTGTCGGGGGCTGCCATCGACCTTCTGTACACGATTTTCGCCCGCGGCGGTATCCTGACCCGTTCCGCCAAAATTACGAACAACGGCAGCGAAAGCTTCCTGCTGGAGCGGGCCATGAGTTTCTGCCTGGATCTGCCGGACTGCCGCTATGACTGGATCCAGTTTTCCGGTTCCTGGGCAAGAGAGCGCTTCCCGGTGAAGCGGAGACTGGACATCGGCACAACCGAGATCGAAAGCCTGCGCGGACATTCCTCCCATCAGCAGAATCCCTTTGTGATCCTGAAGCGCCCGGAGGCGGACGAGTTCTCCGGCGAAGTGATCGGTCTCTCCTTCGTCTACAGCGGCAATTTCCGGACCAGCGCCCAGGTAGACCCCTACGGCGTCACCCGGCTCATGACCGGAATCAATCCCACCTGGTTCTCCTGGAAGCTGGAAAGCGGACAGTCCTTCCAGACCCCCGAAGCGGTGATGGTCTATTCCAGAGACGGCATGAACGGAATGAGCCAGACGCTGCATAACCTGTACCGCACCCGTCTGGTCCGCGGCGAGTGGCGGGATCAGGTCTGCCCGATCCTGATCAACAACTGGGAAGCGACGTATTTTGATTTCAACGAAGAAAAGCTGCTCCATATCGCAGAAAAAGCGAAAGAATGCGGCGTGGAGCTTTTCGTCCTCGACGACGGCTGGTTCGGTGCCAGACGCAATGACCGCGCCGGTCTCGGCGACTGGGTCCCCTGCACCGATCTTCTCCCCGAAGGGATCGTCGGACTTGCGGACAAGATTACGGCTCTCGGTCTGCGGTTCGGCCTGTGGATTGAACCGGAGATGGTCAATCCGGATTCGGATCTGTACCGGGCACATCCGGACTGGTGCCTCCATGTGCCGGGCCGTCCCTCCTCTCTGTGCAGAGGCCAGCTCGTCCTGGATTTCTCCCGTCCGGAAGTCGTGGATTATATTCACGCGATGATCGCAAAAATCCTCCGGGAGGCAAAGATTTCTTATATTAAATGGGATATGAACCGGAGCATCACCGAATGCTACAGCGCGGCAGCGTCACCGGATCATCAGGGAGAGATTTTCCACCGCCAGATTCTCGGCGTATATGATCTGTATGAGCGTCTGCTTCAGGAATTCCCGCATGTACTGCTTGAATCCTGTGCCGGAGGCGGCGGCCGGTTTGATGCGGGCATGCTCTATTATGCTCCGCAGGCCTGGACCAGCGACGACACGGATGCCATGGAACGGCTGCGCATCCAGTACGGAACCTCCTACGGTTATCCGCTCTCCAGCATGGGCAGCCATGTGTCCGCCGTGCCCAACCATCAGCTCAACCGGACCACACCCCTTAAGACACGGGCGGAGGTCGCATATTTCGGCAGCTATGGCTATGAGCTGGACCTCAATCGCCTGTCCGCGCAGGAACAGGAAGAAGTCAGCCGCTATTCTCAGTTTATGAAGGATCACCGCCAGCTGCTGCAGTATGGTACGTTTTACCGCCTGCAGTCCCCGTTCGAGGGCAATGAGGCTGCGTGGATGGTTGCCAGTGAGGATCTTTCGGAAGCGATCGTCGGTTTCTACCGCACCCTGAGCACGGTAAACCAGCACTTCTCCAGGGTTTATCTGAAAGGTCTGGATCCCGATGCCTGCTACCATATCGACGGTATGGGAGACTTTTACGGAGATGAACTGATGAATGCCGGCCTGGTGGTCAGCGACGGCACCTCCGGCAAGGTCGGTGAGGATATCCTGCCCGCATCGGATTTCTTCTCCAGACTCTTTATCCTGCGGCGCTGCGGCTGCAAAAATACAGAAAGCCGTGACTGACGATTTATGAAAAAAGAAGTCAAACCAAATGTCGGCCTGACGGAAGCCGAGCATTTCCAGGCGATGGAAAACCTGCAGGAAATCCAGCGCCTTCCCAGCGTGTCGCCGATTAATCTGAACTATTTCGGATCGGAACAGTGTACCCCAGGGTATACCTTCGGACCCTATGTGCGGACAAGCTATGTCCTGCACCTGATCCGAAGCGGACACGGACGTCTGACGGTCCGGGGAAAAGTCTACACCATCCAGGCCGGGCAGGCCTTCCTGATCTGCCCCGGCGAGAAGACCGTCTATCAGGCGGATCAGAAAGATCCCTGGCACTATATGTGGGTCGGTTTTCATGGACTGCTGGCGAAGGAAATGATGCAGTGGGCAGGCTTTTCCCCGGAGCAGCCGGTCATCACGTGTCCCAATATCGCCCGGCTCACCGATATCATGGATCATCTCCTGCAGACCAAAGAATTGAGCTTTGAAAATGATATACGCCGCACGGGCTATCTCTATCTGCTGATCGCAGCCCTGATTTCCGGCAATACCGGACCGGAGAAGCGGATCTCTGAAGATCAGGATACCGAAAACCAGTACGTCAAGGCCGCCGTCAACCTGCTGATCAATTCTCCGGATCCCCACATCAAGGTCAGCGACATTGCGGACACCATCGGGATCAGCAGAGGCTATCTGACCAGCATTTTCAAAAAGCAGATGGGCGTCTCACCGCAGGAATTCCAGATGAATTTCCGGATGGAGCGGGCAGGCAACCTGCTCCGCTCCACCGATAATCCGGTGGGAACGATCGCCGCCGAGCTCGGCTACACCGATACCATGAGCTTCTCCAAAAGCTTTCGCCGCCATTTCGGCGTAAGCCCCACCGAGTACCGGGAGCAGAAAGTCGTCCTCGTGACCGGCGGCGAAAAAGGGAGCTATACCAGTGAGCATCCCTTGTAAACAGACGGAACGACGGAACCGGCGGCACCGCCGGTTCCGTCTTGTGCATATTACCGAACATGCACTTTTTTTTATGTTGAAAAATAATAAAAAAACCGAATAATCATTTATTTGAGCATATAGATATGACATTTTTCCATACAAATATGACAGTTTTCACGGTATACTGTGAGTGATATGTCAGCAGCGATGAGGACATACCCGCTGCTGCGGCGTTAAGCCAGTAAAAATCGGTTCCTACTGTAAACCAAGTATGTTATGTAAGGAGGAAAAACATGAACAAAAAGGTTCTCATTGGTGCAATGACCGCTGGTATGCTTCTTGCTCTTCCGGTTGCTGCTCAGGCGTATGATGTCAGTGAACTTCAGGTAAACATCTGGGATAACAACCAGCTGGCCGGTCTTCAGCAGATTGCTGACGAATGGACCGAAGAGTCCGGCGTGAAGGTCACGATCAATGTCGTTGACTGGGACAACTACTGGACACTGCTCGAGGCAGGTGCTTCCGGCGGACAGATGCCGGATGTGTTCTGGATGCATTCCAACACAGCGCAGATGTACATGGAAAATGATCTGCTTCTTCCGCTGGATGACTACATCGCAGCTGACGATGCCATCGATCTGGCCAACTACTATGAAGGCGTTGTAGACCTGTACAACAGCAACGGCGTTCAGTATGCTCTTCCGAAAGATCATGACACCATCGCTCTCCTTTACAACAAGGCGATCTTCGACAAATACGGCGTTGACTATCCGACCGACGACTGGACCTGGGATGATCTTCTGGCAGCGGCTACCGCGATCACGG
>CACXHD010000031.1 GCA_902767335.1 uncultured Lachnospiraceae bacterium | reverse complement strand
TTTTGCAGTTCTTCCGTACTTCCGGCATCACGGTCTTCGGATCGGCTCCCTCCTCAAAAACCACATTCATCTTCAGGGTCATAAAGTTTACAACTGCGTCTTTTACGCCGGGTGTTTTCTTTGCGGCTTCTTCCATTTTTGCAGCACAGTTCGCGCAGTCCACATCAATATTATATGTCTTTTTCATAGTCTCTCTCCCTTTATCGATTAAGCAATCGTTTAATTGTTATCTGTACTATATACCATGCTGATGTTTATGTCAAGAGGGATGTATGAGGAGGATCGGAACCCCGGAAAAAGCTGAGCGCGGTTCGAAGCCAAAGGCACAGAAGGCGGTGGTTAAGAGATAGGAGTACAGCAGGAGGTGCTTTGGAGGCTGGGACACAACACGAAGTGATCCGGAAACAAGTCACAGCAGAAGGCGTTCCGAAAACAAGGACACGACAGAGAAATATCCTGAAACAATGAGCTTCGAAAAAACCGCCTCCGATCTTAAAGATCAGAGGCGGCTCTTTTCGTGATTTCTGTGGAAACAGCTCCCATACCGGCGGCCGCTCCCGAAATTTCTATGGAAACAGATCCCGTGCCGGCGGCCGCTCTCGTGATTCAGGGAAACAGCTCCCGTGCCGGCAAATGTTCGCGTTTCCATATTACATTACATCGCTGAATATTAAATATTACATCGCTGTATATTACATTGCTGTATATCCGCCGTCCACGGCCAGGTTCACGCCGGTCACATAGCTGGAAGCCGGAGATGCCAGGAAGATGGCTGCCGTATCCAGTTCACCCTCTTCGCCGTAGCGCTCTTCCGGGATCATGGTCTTCGCGTTCTGCTGGAAGAAGTCACTGTTCAGCGTATCTCTGGTCAGATCCGTGTAGAAGTAACCCGGGCAGATGGAGTTTACTGTGATGTTATATTTGCCCCATTCGGCTGCCAGCGCGCGGGTCATGTTGACAACGCCGCCCTTGGCTGCATGATAGGGAGCCGAACCTGCGATCTTATTTCCGACCAGGCCGTACATGGATGCAATATTGATGATTCTGCCGTATTTGGCGTCAATCATGGCTTTCTTCGCAACCGCACGGGCAACACGGAAGGAACCGAACAGATCGATGTTCATCTCATTGCCAAACTGATCGTCTGTGATGTCTTCTGCCGGAGCAACTGCACCGGTGCCGGCATTGTTAATGAGAATGTCAACTCTGCCGAAATGCTCCATCACTTTATCGACCATCGCGTTCACCGCTTCTGTGTCGGTGATGTCGCAGCGGACTGCCAGCGTCTCAACGCCGTACTCTTCGGCGATTTTCGCTGCCACTTCGTCGATCATGTTCTGGCGGCGTGCGACAGCAACAATGTTGGCACCCTGATTCGCCAGCGCTTTCGCCATCTGGACGCCCAGTCCGGCCGAGCAGCCTGTGACAATCGCTACCTGTCCCTTCAGATCAAAATAATTCTTCATGGTGTCTCCTCCTGATAAAAATATAAATCTACAGCCGGCGTTTCTCTGCCGGACTGAAGTTACCTTATATTGCCTGACGGATATATAAGTCTGATTGATATTGTCATACATTGTCCGGCCGAACTGAAAACGCCGCACACCTGTACCCCTGGATCAGACTGTCAGACCTGTTCCATCACCATCAGAATTTCGGATTTCGTTTTTCCGTCCTCCCGGAAGCGGTCTGTCACGCCTGTCCCATCATCACCAGGATCTCGTTCTCATCCGCAAGGGCCTGCGCCGGAATATACCCGTCTCCCATCTCCTGTCCGTTCAGGCAGACTTTGATGCATCCGGAAGACACATGGTCCGGGTTTTTCACTGTGATATGCAGTTTCCTGCCGCGGAACGTCCGGGAAACTTCAAAACCGTCCCAGGTATGCGGAATCGATGGGCAGATCCGCAGGCCATCCAGATCCGGGCGCATGCCGAAAATGCCTTCCAGCGTACCGACCATCATCGTCGACGCCGTTCCGGTCAGCCAGTGGACATGCGACCGTCCGAAGTGGGGACTCGCCTTGCCCTCTGTGAACTGACCGTAGCAGTACGGTTCCAGCTTCCGGATATCCGCCCGGTCGTTCTGCGCAGCCGGGCTGTTCTCCAGGTAATACGCATACGCCCGGTCGCCATGCCCTGCCAGTGCCTCCGCAAGAATAATCCATCCCTGCGACTGGGAGAAAATCCCGCTGTTTTCTTTGACGCCCTGATTATAAATCACGGCGAGGGCTCCTTCAAAGGCATGTGCATGGTACGGTGGATCCATCAGCACTGCGCCGTACTCCGTATTCAGAAGTTCCCATGCGCTGTTCAGGGCGGTTTCCGTCTGCTCATGATCCGCCAGGCCGCTGATCACTGCCCAGCTCTGCGGATTCAGCCACATGCTGGCTTCCGGCGCGGTCCTCTCGCCGATCGTCTCTCCCTCCTCGGTGAAGCCGCGGATAAACCGGTCTTCATTCCAGCACAGGCGGTTCAGGATCTCCTTCATGCGCTCCTTTTCCTCTGCCAGCTGGTCCGCACAGGCAGTATCCCCCTTCTTTCCGGCAAAACGTCCGAGGATATCCAGAGCGTAATAATACTGAAATGCGACGAAGGACGACTCCCCGTTTCCGCCGAGACGCAGGCAGTCATTCCAGTCCGCGTACAGGCCGGCAGGCATGCCGTGCGGGCCCAGGTGATTGCGTGAAAAATCAATCGCCCTTTTCAGATGATTGTATACCGTATCGCTGCCTTTATCCGCGTAGAGGATTTCCTCATCCAGGAACGCCTCGTCGCCGGTTTCGGTGATGTATTTCCAGATGGTCGGGAACAGCCAGAGCGCATCATCCGCCCGGTAGGCCGGATGCCCTGTCTCCTTCACATATTCCGGATCATCCGGGGTATTCTCATGGCCGGCGTTATGCGTAAACTTCACCAGCGGAAGCCCGGCACCTTTGGCCGTCTGGGCGGAAAGCATGAACCGGATCTTATCCTTTGCCATCTCCGGCGCCAGATGGATGACGCCCTGAATATCCTGCACCGTATCGCGGTATCCGTAGCCGTTGCGCAGTCCGCAGTATGTAAAGGATGCAGCCCGCGACCACAGGAAGGTCATGAAGCAGTTATACGGATGCCAGGTATTGATCATGGTGTTCATGGCCGGATCCGGCGTAACCACCTGAAAATGTCCGAGTTTCTCCTCCCAGTCGTCATGCAGCGCACCCAGCTGGCGGCGGACGGTCTCCTCCGGCTCGGCAAACGCCTGAAGGATCCGGTCCGTCTGTTCATCATGAAGCCTTCCCAGCACAAACACCATAAAACGGCTTTCGCCCGGCTTAAGTACTACTTCGGCAGACAATGCGCCGCAGGTGTACTCATTGCATCCGGAAATGTTTCCCAGATCTCCGCAGGCAACCCCGACCGGATCGGCATAGCTGTGGTATCTGCCCAGAAACGCTTCCTTATCGCCGCACCAGGAAGATACCTCTGCCCCGGCAAGAGCCAGCGTCCGCTCCTCCACATTCTTCTCATCAATCTGCTGTGAGGCCTGCAGCGCATCCAGATTTCCGTTGATCTGCTGTACAATCCGGTCCCCGCGAAACTGTGTCCGGGTGATGTAGCGCGAGTACTGAAGATTTACCTGATCCTGCTCATAATTACTGTCATTGGTAAACTCTGCATACCCCGTGACCGTTATGGTCCGCTCCTGTTCTGAGTTGTTCTGAACGTTCAGCGCCCAGACCTCATAGTCCGCATCCATCGGAACATAGTAACAGGCTTCGGAATGGATTCCGGCGTAGTCTGCAAGAAACTTCGAGTAGCCGAGCCCATGGCGGCATTCCCCGCGGTAGACAGACAGATCCTTCCCGACCGGCTGCCAGGAAGCGGACCAGAAATCTCCGGTTTCCTGATCCCTCAGGTAAATGTAACGCCCGGGCTGGTCTGAATTGTCGAAACGGTAGCGAAGGATTCTTCCGCTCGCGCCGGATTTGACAAAACTGTATCCGCCGGCATTTCCCGAGATGAGCGCTCCGTAGGCCGGCGATCCCAGATAATTAGCCCAGGCCGAGGGCGTATCCGGTCTCGTGATTACATATTCTCTTGCTTGATCATCAAAATATCCATAGTTCATAACGGTTTTCCCATCCCCATTCTATCAGAAATCCGGTCATCAGCCAATCACGTCGTTTCCGCATTCTCGATTTCAGCCGACCACGCTGTTTCCGCATTCTCGATCTCAGCCGATCACGCCGTTTCCACATTCTCGATCTCAGCCGATCACGCCGTTTCCACATTCTCGATTTCAGCCAATCACGCCTTTATTTGCATTTTTAATTTCCGGTACGGCTTCGTCGCTGTAGTCATCAATATGTTTCCCTTTATACCTCCGGGTCTCCGCCGCAACAATGCCGGAAAGCAGGAGCACGGCAATGATATTGGGGATCGCCATCAATCCGTTCAGCAGATCCGCCAGATCCCAAACCGTATTCAGTTTCATCAGCGAACCGACGAAGACGCCTGCCACCCAGAGGACCTTATATACCGGTATGGCTTTTTCCCCGAACAGATATACCGCACATCGTTCCCCGTAATAATACCATCCGAGGATCGTGGAAAACGCAAAGGTAATCAGACCGACAATCAGGATGGGCAGGCCGAGCCGCGGAATCGTCGCAAACGCCACACTTGTCAGTTCTCCGCCGTTGCCGGACAGTCCGTCAATGTGCGGATGCTTGATGATACAGGAGACCAGGACCAGTCCGGTCATCAGACAGATGACAACGGTATCCCAGAAGGTACCGGTCATGGATACCAGCGCCTGCCGCTTCGGATTCCGTGTCTGTGCCGCGGAAGCCACCAGCGGCGCAGAGCCCATGCCCGATTCGTTGGAGAAAAGGCCCCGCGCAAAGCCGTACCGGCAGGCCATGGCAACCGTACTCCCGATGAACCCGCCGCCGGCAGCTCTCGGGGAAACCGCCGATCTGCAGATCGTCACAATCGCTTCGCCGAGTACATCATGGTTCATAATCAGAATATACGTGCAGCCGACAACATAAAACAATGCCATGAACGGAACCAGCATCTCGGAGACTTTTGTGATGGACTGGATGCCTCCGATGATCACCAGACCGACAATGATGCTCAGGCCCACGGCTGCAATCCAGGGTGAGAGTCCGAGATTCTCTTGGAAATTGGAAGCGACCGCGTTTGCCTGCACCATGCAGCCGATCCCGAAGCCGCAGATCGATGCGAGCAGCGCAAACACAATGCCCAGCCAGCGCATATGCAGTCCCCGGTCCAGCGCATACATCGCGCCGCCGATCATCGTCCCGTCTTCACTCTTCACACGATATTTTACGGCAATCAGCGTCTCTGCATATTTTGTGGCAATCCCGAAGACACCGGTCAGCCAGGTCCACAGGACTGCTCCCGGGCCGCCCAGTGCGATCGCCGTCCCCACGCCGATAATATTTCCGGTTCCGATCGTGGACGACAATGCCGTCGTTAATGCTCCAAACTGGGATACATCTCCCTCTGCATCCGGATCCTTTGTCACAGAGAACCGGATCGCTTTGAAAATATCCTTCTGAATAAAGCCCGTCCGGATGGTCATAAAAATATGCGTGCCAAACAACAGCAGAATCAATGGCCATCCCCACAAGATTCCATCCAGTTTACTGATCAGTGCCGAAAAATTCATTTTCTTTGTTACCGCCTTTCTGCCGTCCTGCCGGCAATTTTTCATTTCTGCATTTTATGTGCGTCTGCGCTTTATCTGCGCTTTTGCTCTATATCTACGCTTTTGTGCTTTATCCGCCTGTTTTCGCCCTATATGTACTTCTGCGTTTTTGCGCTATATCTACCTGTTTTCGCTCTATCTGCACTTCTACGCTTTTCCGCACGCCTGCGCTTTTTCGCACTTCTACACTTTTTTCTGCTCTTCTGTACTATATATGTGCTTCCCGCATTACCTTATCCTGCCTGCACATTTACTGCGCGCTGCCGGCTCAAATCAAAGTCTTCGCCTGCTCCAGGGCTGCGATGACCCGGTCGCACCATTCGTCGAATTCGGGATCCGGTACCTGACACTCCGGATGAGAAAGAATATAGTCCAGAGCGATCCGAACGCCTTTGTGGAACGGTACTGATGTAGTCATCTGCGGGACCAGCTGCTTCAGCTTGGTGTTGTCAAAAACAACCGAATTTGACTTATCTCCGGTCAGGGATCCGGTCAGATCGTAATCCTTCCCGACCGCCGCAAGAAAGTCCGATGCGACATGATACGGATTAAGCTGCACGCCGAGTGCATCCGCAATGGTCTCATAAATCTGGTTCCACGTGAGCGTCTCATCCGACGTGATCTGGAACGCCTCGCCGATCGCATGCCGGTTTCCCATCAGCCCCGTATAGCCAACGGCAAAATCCTGGTTGAACGTCACCGTCCAGAGGCTCGTCCCGTCCCCGGGTACAATCACCGGTTTCCCCTGGCGGATCCGTTCAATGACCTGCCAGAACCCTTTTGTTCCATGAATCCCCGTCGGTATGTGCCGTTCATCATAGGTATGCGAGGGTCTGACAATCGTGACCGGGAAACCCTCCTCACGGTATTTCGTCATCAGAAACTCTTCGCAGGCAATCTTATCCCTGGAATACTGCCAGTACGGGTTCGCCAGCGTCGTTCCCTCCGTAATGATATACCCGGAGAGGGGTTTATGATACGCGGAGGCGGAGCTGATATAGATATACTGTCTGGTCTTCCCCCGGAACAGCCGGTAATCCCGCTCCACCTGCGCCGGTACAAATCCGATGAACTCACAGACACAGTCGAAATCCAGTCCCTCTGTCTTCTCCGCAACGACTGCCTCGTCATTTATGTCCGCCAGAATCAATTGCGCTCCCTCAGGTACCTCCGCTGTGCGGTTTCCCCGGTTCAGCAGATAAACCTCCCAGCCATCCTTCAAAAGCTTTTTGGTGATCGCCATACTGATCTGCCCGGTTCCTCCGATTAACAGTGCTCTCATTCGGTTCCCTCCTTGCAAAGATGGTTGTATTTTTCAGCGTTCTATTATACGCAAAACGATGTAGACTTTTCCAGTTGAAATTGTCTCATAAGCTTCCCGGCTTTGCAACCTCTTTTCTTTCCGGGCGGCCAAAGGAGACAGGGGACGGTTCTGCGTCTCCTTTGGTCCCCATTCCTCCTGTTTTCACCCTGCCTGGTCAGGGGAGGGGAGACAGGGGACGGTTCTGTGTCTCCTTTTGTCCCCCTTCCTCCTGTTTTCGCCCTGCCTGGTCAGGAGCTACAGGCGGACTGGTCTGCCGCCATGAAGTCTTTTCGTCTGCCGGTCAGCATTCGCGGACGGACTGGTTTGCCACCATGAAGCCTTTTCGTCCGCCTGGTCGGCATTCGCAGGCGGACTGGTCTGCCGCCATGAAGCCTTTTCGTCCGCCTGGTCTCGACAGTACATTTCTCCATGTTAGAATGACCCCTCTCCATACCCGTTTTTCCACATGCCTGTTATGATGGTTTCATCACAAAGGTATTGAAAACAACCGCATTTAATGTAAAATGAATTTGGGAGGTATGCAATGAACAAGAAGAATTTTGTGGCTGTCGTAATGTCCGGTGCCCTTGCTTTTTCCGCCATGGTTCCCGGAGCTGCATTCGCAGAAGAAAAGTCCTATTCCACCAATGAGCTTCATGTTGCAATCTGGGATAACAATCAGCTTGCAGGTCTTCAGCAGATCGCGGACGAATGGTCTGAGACATCCGGCGTTAAGGTTCAGATCGACGTAATTACATGGAACGAATACTGGACCCTCCTTGAGGCCGGCGCTTCCGGCGGAGAACTCCCTGATGTTTTCTGGATGCACATCAACGAAGCGCAGAAATACATGGCTTCCGACATGCTGCTGAACATGAATGACTATATCGAAGCGGATGACGCGATCGATCTGGAAAATTATTATGAAGGCATCGTGAACATCTACCGTTATGACGACAAACAGTTCGCGCTTCCGAAGGATCACGATACCATCGCCCTGATTTATAATAAGAGCATCTTCGACAAGTACGGCGTCGACTATCCGACGGACGACTGGACCTGGGACGATTACTGTGCGGCCGCCGCTGCAATCCAGGAAGCCGGTGCTGCGGACGGCGTCTACGGAACCGCAATGAACACCAATGACGGCCAGGACGGCTGGTACAATTTCATCTATGACTTCGGCGGAAAACTGATTTCCGATGACAACAAGACCTCCGGCATGGATGATGAAAACACAATCGCCGGCATGACCTATCTTGCTGAGAACCTGTTCCCGTCCATGCCCGCACAGGACCTGATGGCGGTCACGGATCCGGACGTGATGTTCCTCTCCGGCATCGTCGGCATGATGCTCCAGGGTTCCTGGATGGTCAACACCTTCTATACCGCGGAAAACTCCGCTGACTATGCATGGGCTGAGATCCCGTACTATGACGCAAACGGAAACGGCACCAGCGACGAAGGGGAAAGATGCTCTCTTTACAACGGACTCGGCTGGGCGGTCGCTGCAAACACAGCGGATCCGCAGGCTGCCTTTGATCTGGTCAGCGCATTCTGCAGCGAAGAAGGTCAGCTGAAGCAGTCCGAGCTCGGTGTTACCATGGCGGCTTACAAGGGTGCTTCCGATGCATTCGCCAATGCGTTCGAGGGAATGGACATCTCTGCATTCCTGAAGGTCGAAGAAAACGGAACCCTGATCCAGCATCCGGCGTCCCGCTACACCACCGCATGGGAAGGCGGCTTCACAACCGGCCTGATCGAAGCCTGGCAGCATCTGGAGAAAATGGCAGATGTATGCGTAGAAATGGCTGCCATGATGAATGAAGTTCTTGCAAGTGAATAAGAAAAGGTTCTTAATAAGAAAAGTTTCTTAATTAAGAAAGGTTCTTAAAAAGGTCTGATTACCATCAGGCGTATGCGGACGGGCGCTTTGCCGGTCCGCAGTTTTGAATTCTAAAACGGTACAACTACGCGGGGAACCCTCTGCCTCTTTTCGGCGGCGGGCGGCGGCTTCGCCTCTTCTCGGCGGCGGGCGGCGGCTTCGCCTCTTTGGCGAATGTGAATCCGTATAGAGGCAGTGCACCCTGCGAATCCCTGGGTTTGGGAGGAAAAGTGTGATGAAAAGAGTTGACACCGCCGTACGGAACATTCATTATCATTGCCTGGAGTATGATCATGAGCAGGCCGGTGAACTGTTTCTGGTCGCGGCCGGAATGGAAAGTTGCGATCCGGGCGTGTGCTACGGTCCGGATCAGAGGGACTGCTATCACCTTCATATCGTGAAGGAAGGCACCGGCGTACTGTATGCCGGAGAGAATGAATTCCGGATCAGCAAGAATCAGATGTTTCTGCTGAAGCATAACGAAACTGTGAAATATACGGCGGACAGGGAAAGCCCCTGGCAGTACTGTTGGGTTACATTTAATGGCAGTGAAGCCGCCTCCCTGGTCGAAGAGATCGGATTTACAGACGGCGTATACCGACTGAATCTCTCCTCAGATCCGCAGCTGTTTTATGACCTGATTCTGCGCATGCATCAGAAGCCGGAGATTTCGTATGTGAACGATCTGTACCGAAGAGGCATCCTTTTGGAGTTTCTCGCCCTCGCCATGGAGGGCTGTACAGACCATACGGAAAACCGGCAGAAGCATACCGGAAAACCCATCGATACCTACGTCCAGCAGGCTGTCGATTTCATCAATTATAACTATGCAACGATCAATGTCAGTGACGTAATCCGCTTTATCGGGTTTTCACGAGGTTATTTCACGACGGCCTTTCATAAAAAAACCGGTCTGTCCATTCAGGATTATCTGACTTTCGTCCGGATCCGCCGTGCAAAAATACTCCTGGAAGATCCACGCATCTCCATCGGAGAAGTGGCTGCGAAGGCCGGATATGAAGACCCGCTGAATTTTTCGAAAGTGTTCCGGAAGAATACGGGAATGAGTCCCAGTGCATACCGGGAAGAACTGGAAAAGAGCAAACGCGAAAACGTAAAATGAAGGAGGAAACCTGTTTTGAATAAGATGAGTATTGAAGCACAGACGACATCCGGCAATTTTGCAAAGGTTCCTCCGATGGGATGGAATTCCTGGAATACGTTCTATGACCAGTACGACGAAAAGCTGCTGATGGAGATTGCGGATGTGATGGCAGACGGGGGATACCGGGATGCCGGCTATCGGTATCTGATCATCGACGACTGCTGGGCTTTGCGCGAACGGGATGAAAACGGAAAGCTGGTTCCCGATCCGGCCAAATTTCCGGGAGGCATCGAAAACCTGATCCGGTATATCCATGAAAAAGGCCTGAAATTCGGTCTGTATGCCTGCTGCGGCGTCCGCACCTGTGCCGGATATCCCGGCAGCTTCGAGCATGAAGTGACCGATGCCAAAACCTTTGCCTCCTGGGGCGTCGATTATCTCAAATATGACAACTGCCACCGCCCTGCCTCCCAGGGTTCGGAAATGCTGTACCGCAGAATGAGTTTTGCTCTGCGAAGCACCGGAAGGGATATCCTGCTTGCAGCCTGTCAGTGGGGAACAGAAGGCGTCGGCCAGTGGCTCTCTTCCTCCGGAGCCCATACCTATCGTTCCACAATTGATATCCAGGATTCCTGGGAGTCCATCCGTCAGATCACGGAAAAACGGCTGGAAGTTCTCCATGAGGGAGGGCCGGGTCATTTCAATGATATGGACATGCTTGTTGCGGGAATGTACGGAAAAGGAGTCAATCCGGAAACCTCTTCCGGCGAAACAGCCGGATGTACTTCCGAAGAATATCAGACCCATTTCGCTCTTTGGGCCATGCTGAATTCGCCATTGATTCTGGGATGCGATATCCGTCATCCGGATGAAACGACAAAAAAACTCCTGACCAATCCGGATCTGATCGCCATCAATCAGGATCCCGAGGCCAGGAACTGCTATAAGCTCGTCTGTGACTGCAGTCCTTCCGCCTTTACTCTGGTCCGTCCGATGAGCGACGGCAGCCTGGCGGCAGGCATCTTCAATATGGGCGAAGCTCCTGTGCAGAGCGGATTCTCTTTCTGGGATCTCGGTCTGTCCTCCTCCCAGGGCCAGCATCTGCGAATCTATGACTGCCTCCGGCATACCAATCTCGGCCTGTTCCGGGAAGCTTTCTCCGCCCCGGTGCCCGCCCACGGCTGTCAGGTATACCGCTGCTTTCCCGCGTGAGGCACTTGCGTCTGCCCGATCAGCATTTTCGGGCGGACAGGTTTGCCGATACAAAGCACTTCGTCCGCCCGATCTGCATTTGCGGGCGGACTGTTTTTCCGGTACAAGGCACTTCGTCCGCCTCTCTTGAGTTACGTGCCGCAAACCAAGTCGGAGACGAAACACAAAGATGCATCCCTTACTACTCGCAATCCAGGATCGGAAACGAGTCGCGAGATACGTCCCTGACTCAACCCAACTCAACCCGTTTCCATCCTGCTTCACCCCGGCTCTCTCCCGGGTTCAGCGATTCAGCAAATCCCGACCGCCTTCAAAACCTCCCCTTTCTCTTCTTCCGACCGAAAGCGCTGGTTGAATTCCACGACCTCCAGATCCGGGCCGATGATGGAAATGTAGGCGACGCCGTGTTCAAAGAACGGAAGGAAAGCCGGGCCTTCCACCACCTGGTACTCGTTCTCCCGGACCAGGCGGACGCAGGATGGCAGATCGTTGGTGTCCAGGGCAATGTGATCGACTGCGCCGCGCGCCATCGCTGCTCTCCCGTTCTGATAGGTTTCGATCACAATCGGTCCCATCGAAAGGAAACAGACCTGTTCCCCATTATTGACGGTTTCGAACACTGGCTCGAACCCCATCGACATAAAGAATTCCTTCGTCTTTGCAATATCATTCGTCGGAATTCCGATGTGCTGATAACCTGTCACATGATCCTTTAACATTTCTCCTGTCTCCTTTCCTTAACACCCGAACAGTTCAGCTGTTCTGACCATCCGCTCCGCTACCTTTACTTCAAACGGACATCGGCTCTCGCAGCCCCTGCAGCCGATACACTCGGACGCAGTGTGCTCCAGCGCCTTGTAGTGTTCCGCCACGCTTTCCGGAACCGCCGTCTGCGCCGAAGCCAGATCGTAGAACTTGTTGACCATCGCAATATCGATGTCCACGGGACATGGCTTGCAGTGTCCGCAGTACGTGCACTGGCCGGTATAGGAATGCAGCGGTGCGGAAGCAATCACGGAAGCGTAATCCTTCTCATCCTCCGAAGCCGTCTCATAGGCCACGGCTGCATCCACCTGTTCCTTCGTGTCGTATCCGCAGAGGATCGAGGATACACCGGGTCTCGTAAGGGCATAATGAATCAGTTGCTGCGGTGTGAACGCCACGCCGAACGGGGACTGCTCCGCGTTCAGCAGACGGCCTCCGAAAAAGCCTTTCATAACCGTCAGCCCGATGTTCTGCGCCTCACACATCTGATAGAACTGAGCCCGGTCCGGGTCAATGCCGGACAGCGTATCCTGATCATACCCGGCGAACATGGAATCGAGGTCCTCCGTCGCCGGCCGCATGTCAAAGGCCGGATTGATGCTGAACAGAATCATCTCCACAAATCCGGTCTCCACCGCCATCTTTCCGATCTTCGGATTATGCGTCGACAGACCGATGTGGCGTATCACGCCTTTCTCATGAAGATCATGGACATACCGGATATAGTCCCCGTTCATCGCCCTGTCCCAGTCTTCCATGGAATCGATATAATGGATCATCCCAAGATCCACATAATCGCTGTGAAACCGGTTCAACAGATCTTCAAACGCCGGTTTGACATACTTCATGTCCCTGGTGCGCACATACTGACCGTTCTGGTACGTAGATCCGATATGTCCCTGGACATACCAGGAATCCCTGCAGCCTTCCATGGCCCTGCCGATGATGTCCCGGGATTTCGGATCCGGCATCCAGCAGTCCACGATATTGATCCCTTTTCCGTGCGCATACTTCAGCAGCTCCACCGAATGGGCTTCGTCGTGGCGTTCCAGCCACTCCCCTCCGAAGCCGACCTCACTCACCATCAGTCCTGTCTTTCCGAGTCTTCTGTATTCCACGTTCGTCTCCTTCTTGAATTTAAATCAGCATCTCTGCCGTTTGACAAGCTCCGCAAAGTATCCGTTCTTCCGGATCAGTTCCTCATATGTACCCTCTTCCCGGATCTTTCCGCCATCGAGGACCAGAATGCGGTCGCAGTGGCGGATCGTCGACAGCCGGTGGGCGATCACGATGCGCGTACAGCCCATGGCGTCCAGCGCTTCGGATACCTGCCGCTGGGTTTTGTTATCCAAGGCGGAGGTCGCCTCGTCAAACAGCAACAGCTTCGGTTTCGGTGCGATCGCGCGGGCGATCATGATCCGCTGACGCTGCCCGCCGGAAATTCCTCCCTGCCCTTCCCCGATGACCGTATGCATCCCCATGGGCATAGCGCGGATGTCGTCAGCAATCCCTGCGGTCTCCGCCGCCTGCCACGCATCCTCCAGGCTCAGCTCCGGAGCCGAGATCACGATATTGGAATAGATATCTCCCTGGAACAGGCCCGCATCCTGCATGACCGTTCCGATCTTCCGCCGAAGCGATGGAAGATCCAGGCGTTCCAGGTTCTTCCTGTCATAGTAGACCGCGCCTTTCTGCGGCTTTTCAAATCCGAGCAGAAGCCGCATGAGTGTGGACTTTCCGCACCCGGTTCTGCCGACGATCGCAACATATTCCCCCGGCCGGATCTTCAGGGAAAGATCCTGCAAAACATACGGCGTCTCCTCCGAATACCGGAAAAAAACATGTTCCAGTTCAATCCCCCCGGAAATCTGCGTGACGATTTCCTTCTCGGAGGCTGTCTCCGGGGTCGCTTTCAGAAACGGCTCCGCCATCTCCAGAATCGGCTGGATCTGCGCCGCGGAAAGAGCAATGCCGGATACCGACATGAACGCGCCCATCACCATCCCGTATGCGGCGGTAAATGCAAAATAATCCGCCGCGGACACGCCCGACCGGACCGCCAGATAGTACAGAACGATGTTCGAAATCAGGGAGATACCGGTTGAGATCACGTTGTTCAGTTTCAGAAAAACCGGCGGGTTGTATACCAGCCTTGCCCCGTCCGCATAGACATCCAGCCATTTGGCAAAAACACGGTTCTCCGCTCCCGCCAGCCGGATTTTCTGCACACCGGTGATCAGGCTGTAGCTCATCCCCGCTTCCTTTGCCCCGTACTGCATCTGCAGGCGGCTGATCCGGATCTGTGACAGCGTTGTGATCACCGAAAAAGCAACCGTTATCAGAAAAACCAGGAGCGAAGGAATCAGAAGCGCCGGCGCAAAGCGGAAAATCTGCGTCGTATACACCAGCGAGGTGACAGACGTCAGGCCGGTGCTCATCACCATCCCCAGCAGGAGCGAACAGAGCTGATTCACGGATGCCGCACGGTTTTTCAGTTCACCCGGACTGCTGGTCCGGAAAAAAGCGGGCGGGAGGCTGAGCAGACGCATCATCATCGCTGACTGCACAGCAAGAGACGTCTTATTGTCAAGGCGCTTTTGAACAAGCTGTTTCGCACTTGAAAGCAGCTGCGTGGAAAGAGATACGCAGACAATCGCGATAGCCGTGCCGATCAGCGCGTCTGCAGAACCTCCTCTCAGGATCGGTCCCGTCAGCGTCCTGGTGATCCGCGGCATCACAAGCCCCACCATCATCACTGCATATGTGGCGGCGGCCATCAGGATCAGGTCGCTCATGCTGATACTGTTCTTCATGTAGAGCAGCAGATCCGGGATCCCAAGCTTTTTCTGCGGCAGCGGAAGATAAAAGCACTGTCCCATGCGCTGAAAACCGTCTGCGGTTTTCGCCCCCAGCCGCCGCTTTTTTCCTGTTCCGGGATCTGTAAAGTAATAACCGCCGATTTTGCCCGGCAGCAGTGCAACCGGAATTCCCTCCTCCTTTGTAAAGGCGAGAATCGGGCCGAATGCATCCTTATACCAGCCTTCTTTCAATTCCACGCTCCGGTGCATCAGTCCATACGGCCGCAGACAGTATTCCAGCTGTTCCATCCATCCGGTTATGCTCTCCGGGATCTCCGACGGCTTACAGTGATAATATTTCAATATTTCGTCGATAGCATTTTTCGTGATGATCCGCTGATCGCTGAGCATGACGGCGGACCGCTGATTCAGCACTGCCCCTGCAATCTTCGCAAAGGAATCCTCCAGCAGCTCCTGGTCGGCTATCTTTCTTTGTTCGATCTGATTCTCAAACCAGCCCACGTCGGTATCGCTCCTTTTCTGTTCGTTCGTCACAAGTTCGGCATAGGCTCCGCCCTTTTCTATTCGTTCGTCACAAGTTCGGCATAGGCTCCGCCCTTTGCCATGAGTTCCTCATGCGTTCCCGTTTCCACGACCTGTCCGTTCTCCAGAACAAGGATTTTATTGCAATCCCGGATCGTGGACAACCGGTGGGCGATGACGATGCATGTGATTCCCCGGTCCCGGATGGCCTGTACTGCCTCCATTTCCGTTTTCGCATCCAGCGCAGACGTCGCCTCATCCATAATCAGAATGGTCGGATCCTGCGCCAGTACACGGGCAATCTCCAGACGCTGCCTCTGTCCGCCGGACAGATTTCTTCCGCCGCTGAGCAGCTTCTGCCGGTATCCGTCCGGATGCATCATAATATCGTCATGAATCTGTGC
>CACXHD010000030.1 GCA_902767335.1 uncultured Lachnospiraceae bacterium | reverse complement strand
GAAAGACCTCGGGATCGATGTCATCTATTTCAATCCGCTGTTTGTGTCTCCTTCCAACCATAAATATGACATCCAGGACTACGATCATATTGATCCGCATCTGGGGAAATTCGTGGTGGACGAAGGGCTGCTGCTCTCCTGGGACGACAAGGACAATGCGCATGCGCAGCGGTACATCGCGCGGGTTACCAGACCGGAAAACCTTGACTCGGCAAACGCGATGTTTGCGAAACTGGTGGAAGAGTGCCACTGCCGGGGCATCCGCGTTATCTTAGACGGCGTGTTCAATCACTGCGGCTCTTTCAACAAATGGATGGACAGGGAGCGCATTTACGAGAATCAGCCGGGATATGAAAAGGGAGCGTTCGTCTCGGAGAACAGTCCCTATCGCTCTTTCTTCCATTTTACAAACGAGCACGAGTGGCCTTACAATCCGTTCTACGACGGATGGTGGGGACACGATACCCTTCCCAAGCTGAATTATGAGAATTCACAGGTTCTGGAACAGTATATCCTGGATATCGCCGCGAAATGGGTGCTTCCGCCGTACAATGCGGACGGATGGCGCCTGGACGTCGCCGCAGACTTGGGACACTCGCAGCAGTATAATCACGAATTCTGGAAGAAATTCCGCAAAACCGTCAAGGAAGCAAAGCCGGATGCGCTCATTCTGGCCGAGCACTACGGGGACCCCGCAGCGTGGCTGAAGGGAGACGAGTGGGACACCGTCATGAACTATGACGCCTTTATGGAACCCCTTACCTGGTTTTTTACCGGTATGGAGAAACACAGCGACGGATTTCAGGAGGGCATGCTCGGCAACGCCGATTCCTTCATGGATGCCATGCGGTACCACATGGCCAGCTTTATGTGGCCGTCCCTTTCCGTGGCCATGAACGAGCTTTCCAATCACGATCATTCCCGGTTCCTGACCAGGACCAACCACAGAGTCGGCCGGATGGATCATTTCGATTATGACGCGGCGAGCGCTGATGTCGATAAAGCGGTCATGAAGGAAGCTGTGGTCATGCAGATGACCTGGCCGGGCGCACCGACACTCTATTACGGGGATGAAGCGGGCGTGTGCGGTTTTACGGACCCGGATAACCGGAGAACCTATCCGTGGGGTCTGGAGGATAAGGAACTGCTTGCGTTTCATAAGAAGGCCATCGCGCTGCATAAGGAACATCGGGTGTTCGCAGAGGGATCCCTGGTTCTTCTGCACGGAGATTACAATATTCTTGCCTACGGACGGTTTGACAGCGAAGAACAGATTGTCTGTCTGTTCAATAACAACGCCGATGAAAAGGAAGTCTGCTTCACGGTCTTTCCGGCCGGGTTTGCGGACGGAAGCCGCGTAAGGTGTATTTTCCGTTCCGACGAGGAAGAATGGACCGGGGAGGTATCTGCTGCCGTTCCCGGGGAGCGGTCCGAACCGGGAGAAGGCGCAGGAGAAGAGATCCCGGAGCTGATCGTGGACAGAGGAGAACTGACAATTCGCGTACCCGGCAAGTGTGCGATGGTACTCAGACAGGAATAAACCGGAGAGAAACATGAAAATTATTGCAGGGTTGGGAAACCCCGGAAGAAAATATGAGGGCACCCGGCACAATGTCGGGTACGCCGCGCTGGACAAGACGGCTGAACGCTGTGAAATCCGCGTAAATGAAGGCCGTTTCCAGGGACTGACCGGGAGGGGCTTTGCCGGCGGAGAAAAAGTGATGCTGGTAAAGCCGCTTACCTTCATGAACTTAAGCGGACAGTGCATCGGCCAGGTCTGCCGTTACTTTCAGGTGGACCCGGAGAAAGATCTGATCGTGCTGTACGACGATGTCAGCCTGGAACCCGGAAAAATCCGTATCCGCGCAAAGGGAAGCGCAGGCGGGCATAACGGAGTGAAGAGCATCATTACGGCGCTGGGCACACAGAATTTTCTGCGTGTCAAGATCGGTGTCGGGGAGAAACCGCTTGGAATGGATCTGGCAGACTACGTGCTCAGCAGACTGCACGGAGATGACGCCGTTGCTGTCCT
>CACXHD010000029.1 GCA_902767335.1 uncultured Lachnospiraceae bacterium | reverse complement strand
TGCTCATACCACTTTCCTTCCAGTCTGACTGTCCGCCACATGATCCCCTGAGGCCGGAAGAAGGTTTCCTGGTACCATTCCATCGTCAGGGCTGAGTCAGCTGAATATGGAAGACCAATGTTCAGGAAGAATCCCAGATCCTCAATGGCACGCAGTTCACGCAGTCTCTTACTGTCGGTCCGGTACGAGACCCGGTCTCCCATTACAGCTCTGCTCAGGTCATATACAGACTCCGCCAGCATTTCCTCTTCCAGTCTGGCCTTTTCCTTCTGTCTTTCATAAAACAGTCCCAATGATACCCTCCTGCTCCTTAGTCATTCATGACAAGGGAATAATAGAATCCGCCCAGTTCCATAAGCTCCTCATGTGTTCCGTTCTCTGCGATCCTCCCCCCATCCAGAACAATGATCCTGTCGCAGTCTCTGACAGTTGAAAGCCTGTGGGCAACGATCAGGCATGTGATCCCCCTATTGCGGATGTTTTCAATCACACTTCTTTCTGTCGCAGCATCCAGTGCACTTGTCGCTTCATCCATGATGACTATCGAAGGATCTGTGACAAGCGCTCTGGCAATCTCTATCCTCTGTCTCTGCCCTCCCGAAAGATTCGCTCCGCCTTCTGAAATGACATGATTGTATCCGTTTTCTCTTGCCTGAATCTCATCATGAATAAGGGCATCTCTTGCCGCCAGGATCATCTCAAAGTCTTCGATGGAATTGTCCCACATTTTTATATTATTGGCGATCGTGTCATGGAAAAGCGCAATGTTCTGATCTATGACAGCCATCGAACCGCGCAGCTCCGTTTTTGATATCTCCCGCATGGGTCTTCCGTCATACCGGATTTCCCCCTCCCAGGGCCTGTAAAGGCCTGAAACAAGGGAAAGGATCGTCGATTTTCCGCAGCCGGAAGCGCCAACGATCGCTACGCTTGAACCGGCTTCTATCCTGAAGGAAATATCACGGATCAACGGTTCTTCCAGGGCTGCATAACCAAACGTAAGGTGATCCGCTTCTATGCTTCCATGGAGCTTTTCCGGCGTTTTCTCCGTGTCATCTCCCATGCAGGGATCATATTCCGGATAGCTCATGATGTCTTCGATCCGTTCCAGATCCGCTCTCATTTCCTGTATCATCTGTTCGGAATCTACCAGTTCCCCGGCCGGATTCATAAAGGCCGTAAGGTATGCCTGAAAAGCCACGACGCAGCCCAGTGTAAACTGCCCGCCGATTACCAGATAGACACCGCTGACCAGAAGAACAATATATGCCAGTTTCATGAGAATTCCAGGAATACTTCCGAGTATCTGGGATGTCCTCTCATAGCGGACATTCTGTTCATTCACACTTGCCTGATACCCGGCCCACCTCCCGAAAAAGGCGTTTTCAGAACCGCTTGCCTTGATGCTTTCGAGCATGCCAAATCCAGCCATGGAGCAGGACATCAGCTTTCCCATGCTGCGCTTCATGACCCTGACTATATTGCCCCGGCGGTTCGCGATATATCTGGATAATGCCAGATTGACAGCCACGATCGAAAGGCCGAATACGGACATCATCCGACTGTACCTGATCATAGCGGAAAAATAAAAAAACATGATCAAGCCGTTGATGAGGAGCGGGACGATGCGCAGGATGACAGTCTCCGAAATTCTGCGGGTGGCTTCTTCATTCTGCTGCAGATCACCGGGATATCTCTGAAAGAAAAATTCCGCAGGTAGGTGAAAAAGATGCCACATGTACCCGGCACTGCCTTTTACCCCTAAAATTCCAAAGAGTTTCATCTGATAGACAGACTGCACGACCCCGACGACAAACTGCACCAGGCAGATCAGACCAAGCAGCAGCAGGAGCGGCAGGAGCCAGTCCGGATCTCTTCCGCTTAAAATCCGGTCCAGATAAACGCGGGACGCTGCAGGCAGCAGAATGGTCGACGCAGCAAGAAGGAAGGACGAAACCGCCACAAAGATCACCGTCCTGCGCTCACGGTAAAGGATCTCCTTCAGATACGAATAGATACTGCGAGGATTTCCGGAGGGTTCAAACTTTTCACCCGGCCGGAAACAAAGGCATAATCCGGTAAAGGCATCGTCAAAATCCCTCATGGATATTCTGACACTGCCGAGGGCGGGGTCATTGATAAAAACGGTATTTCCTCTTCTTCCGCACACGACTACGAAGTGTGTAAAATTCCAGTGCACAATGCACGGAAACGTGGCTTTTTCAAAAAATTCATCCGTTTCAAAGCGGTACCCCTGTGCCCAAAGGCCCATTATTCTGGCACTTTTCGCGATTGAGGACATCTTTGCCCCATCCCTGGATATGCCGCAAAGTTCCCGGATGCCCGATAGCGGCACCCATTTCCCGTAATAGGCCAGGATCATGCACAGGCTGGCTGCCCCGCATTCCATACTCTCCATCTGCATGCATACAGGTACCCTGGCTACTCCCTTTTTTCTCGGTGCCTTTATTCTTCCGCCCTTCATTTTGCACCTCTCTCTATTAAAAAAGAGATTGGTGCGATCCCGTCTGTATGATACTCTATTTTATACAGACCGTCTTTGAGTCCGCACTCAACCTGAACCGTTGAATACCAGTTTACACCGGACCAGGGCAGAAGAAACAGGATATCATAGGGAATATCCTGATCCAGATACAGCTCCGAACCGATCTCCGCAACAGTGCCTTCGTGTCCGTCAATATCCACCACGGAACCGATCCGGAAATCCTTCATCTCGTTCTGTGCAAAATATGCGGTGATCACACCGTTCTCACAGTGCCCTGCACCAACGATCACTGTCTCAACTTTTCCGAAAAAAAGCCAGATAAAAACCGCAGCAAGTACCAGAGCGGCACACAGAATCACAAGCCACGGGGCAACCCCCGTGGCTTTCAGATACTGATCAAGCTGCTCCGGATCTGCTGCTTTTTTTAAGTTCTTCTCTCTGAAGAGTTTCTTTTCCTCTGTAGACATCATTATAAAAAATATACCTGTTCAGTCAAACGGATCCGTTACCGTTCAACGGGGGAAGCCGCAAACAGTCGGGCTGTTATGCGCACAGCAGATGCACACGCATCCGCCCGCCGCTTCATCCAGTTCTTCATCAGAAATCTCGTTTGAATCTTCCTGTGTGACCGCTTCAAACTCTTCTTCCGTCAGAAGCACACCATACTTCTTCAGGACCTCGGTGCGTTTCTCCTTTGTGTCCGCTTCACGGATCTCCGTGATCATCTCTTCCTTCTTGTCTTCCGCAACTTTCGAAAGAATCAGTTCCATTTTTTCTTTACGGGTCATCTTTTTTTCCTCCTGTAGAAATATATATATATTTTACGTTTACATTTTCTTCCAGCAGCAGGGATCTTCGCCCTGCAGATCACCTGACACATTGTAGCCTACGGCTCTGCAGCCTCTGCACCACTGCAGCAGTTCGCAGTCCCTGCACTTTTTGATATCCTTTACAGCCGCGTACCTTTGACACGCTTCACCGGTCAAAATCGTATGCAGACTCTCTGTCCGGATATTCCCGATGACGCTGTCCATCCGCCTGCAGGCCAGGACATCTCCGTTCGGCAGGATCGTACACCCCTGCCCCAGATGACAGCCGTCGAAGATGACGTCCGGATGCGTTTTGGAAAACTCTGTCGGCTGAAACTCTCCCAGTTCATACCAAAGAAGCCGGAACAGATGTTCCTTAAACAGAAATTCCGTCCTGCAGCCTTTTTCCCGGTATTCTTTTGCTTTCCTGTAATACCGCAGAAGGAAATCCCTGTATTCTTCGGGGGTGGGATAGCTGTCCTCCGCCTTTTCGGGTGACGTCGCACAGTATCTGGCGAAAGTAAATCCAAACGCATGATGCTCTGCCGCAATATCCATGCAGGAAAGGATGTATTCCAAATTTTGCCTGCTGACCGTCGCCATCAGATCCGAATTTATCCCGGCGTCATTTAGAATCTTCACTCCCCGAAGCGTCGCAGCAAAGCTGCCCGGTTTGCGCATATAGTCATGGAATGCGCTCAGTCCGTCCAAGGACTGTTGATATACCATGCATCCCAGCTGGTAAAGTCTTGTGCAGACCTGAGGCGTCAGATGGAACGGATTGCCCATGATGATCCAGCGGATGCCTCTCCTGTGCAGTTCCTCCGCAAACCGCCAAAAATCCGGATGTAAAATCGGATCTCCGCCACTGACTGCCAAAAACGGCTCCGATGCTTTGATCACGGCATCCCGGGTGATCTCCTCAAGGGTCTGCATCAGCTGCTCCCATGACGTTGACATGCATTTAAGCTTCGCGTCCTCGGCAAACAGATAACAGTGTTTACAGCGCTGGTCACAGTTATCCGTAATATGCCACTGATACGCAAAGTTGGGCCTCATGAGTTCTCCCGCGTAATACCGGCTTTTCTCGGAAATCCGGATGAGGGCATGGCAGTCCCGGATGTGCTGTTCCCGCACGGACAGGACAAAGGCCGGCACATCGACATAGGCTATCTTTTCCGTATAACCGTATTCGGCGTGATAGAACGGAAGCCCTAAGTTAAAGGATGCCTGCTCAAGCGCGCAAAGCATTTCCCTGTCACACCCCGCTTCGGCCAGTACTTCCAGCATTTTCTCTTTATATGGGAGATGCCCAAAGCGGTTTTTTGTATGAACACTGCCGGTTGTGACGATCAGCCGGCACCCGTTTTCCCGGGGTTCTTCCCAGTAGCGCAGCGGCAGGTCTTTCAGTCTGTTCAGAGATGGAATGTTCAGAGTTTTTTCATCCGGAGATTCCTGCAGTTTCCTGCTGCGTACGAAATACCCCGCTGCGTTTCCTTTGACAGTATATACGACCAGGTCGTCCCGGTTCTCCGGGGCGTTCATAGCCGGAAGTCCTACCGCCTTGAAATACGCGCCTTCTGAAGAATGATCCAGGAAACAGCGTTCATAGCAGTCAAACACCGCAGCCATTCCTTCGGATCCTCCACCCATAAGGGGCAGGTCAATAAATACATCCGGAAAAAAATGATCCGGCAATATCTTCCTGACTGCCTCCGCCTCCTGACGGAGTGCATCGGCAGGGAGATCTTTCAATACATTTTTCTTCCGCAGTGCTCTCAGCGAATGCTCCAGAAACAGACCTGCATCGATCGGGGATACCCCTATCCTTTCCATGCGTTATCCTTTCGTATCCTTTCGATATAATTCTTTTTATTCTTCCGGTCTGTTCCTGATCATGTTTCTGTCAGTTTGAACTGATGGCGGAATCGCAGCCTGGATATCCCATCCTTTTAATATGCCGCAGAACCTGTCGTAATATCCTTTCCTGAAAAAGATACATTTGAATTCATCCGAGGCAAGAAGGCTTCCTCCCGTCAGGATGGACAGCGCCGGACATCCTCCCTGACAGTTCTTATAATACGGGCAGCCGGCGCATTTTGGGTTCTCCCGCTTTTTGTCCCGCACCGTATGCCTGACATAATCAATAAACGGGCCTTCCGACAGCACCTTTTTAAGTCCATCCTGCTTCACATTTCCCATGGAGATCCCGTGAAGCGTATGATAGCCTGCCATCGGTGCGCACGGCATGATCTCCCCGTTTGCCTGAACAGAGACCTTATGGATCCAGGCAGAACACAGGAGCTTATCCTCTCTGTAATGCTCCGCGCAGCTCTTAACCGGCAGGACAGCGAACAGCTTTCTCTTTCCGTGCAGAGCAAGGCTCTGCCAGATGACGACCGGTTCCAAAATGCCGTCTTTTATGTACCACTCCGCAAAATCGGCGGAAAAATCGTAGTATTCCTCCGCGCTCAGCGTATCATCCGCTTTGTTTAGCTGCCATCTGGGCGCTTCGGTTGTCCGGATGATGCGGATTTCATCGACTCCCAAACCGAAAAGCATTTTCACTGAGTCGTAAATGACTTCCCGGTTGCGGCGGTTCACATTCATATTGATCTTTACGTTAAAGCCGAGCGTCTTACACAATTGGACAGCCTGTATGACACTCTTTTCACTTCCTGTATGCTGCCTCAGCCAGTCATGCGCTCCGATCCCGTCATGGGAGAGCATGATCTGAAGCTTTGGATGAAGTGATCGGAGAAACAGAAGAAATGTTTCGTCCAGACAGGCGCCATTGGTAATGAAGTTTTTCAGGACCAACCCTCTGTTTTTGATCTCCTCCAGTACTTCCCGAAGATACGGATACTGCATCGGTTCCCCGCCGGTGATCCGTATGCCCTCTATACCGCATTCTTCAGCTTCTTTCAGGAGTGTAAACGCCTCATCACGGGAAAACTCCTCACGTTTCCGATCATTATCCGCAGCATGAAAGCAGTGCAAGCAGTTGTAGTTGCACTTCTCAGTAATAGTCCAGTCAATGCTGCGAAAATAGTAATTCGGGTATTCCCGAATCTGATCGTCTTTTAATGAAAACGCCCCTTTTTGGCAGCGCCGGATCAGTTTCATGGCCTCAAACGCGAAAAGGCTGCTGCCGGCCTGCTGCTCTGTTCTGCCGTCACAGGATTTGAGAAGGGCATAGTCTGCTTCCGAAAGGAAATACAGTCTTACCCCGCCCTCATAACAATAACAGGGGCGGGAATCCTTCCAGCGCTTCAATTGGATTGTCGGATCGAGAATGTAATACATACTGTCTGAATCACCCCTTACGATACCGGCAGCATGTCGACCATCGTAAATGGTCCCTTATGAAACCTGTCACTGAATTTGAATGAGATCGGGTTTTGGAAAAAAGGTCCGTCCACTACCACAGTATGGATATCCGTGGTGTCGTCCGTAAAACGTACTCCCTTCCGGGCCAGAAGTCCCATCGCTTTTTCATCCAGCTGTTCACCCACCAGCTCATCCAACTCCAGAGAGGTGGACAGGCTCTTGATCATCACAGTAAATCCGCTCCCGATCAGCTCTTTTTCATAGGTTTCCTCATCCATTCCGAACAGCGGATAAAATCCTTTCAGCCCCAGTTCCCGGGCGATGCTGAGGTTAAAATCTCTGGGACCGGATAAAGAGATATCCCCGGTACAACTGGCGTCAGCCCGATATAGTTCTTTCGCTTTCCTTGCTGTCTCCAATGCCATCGTGCGGTCGAATTTACTCTTTGTTATATCAAAGAGGATCGGAATACCGAGCGATACCGCATACTGTTCCAGGATCGAAGTCCTCAGACCGTGCATGTGCGACCTGCCGACAGGCAGTAAAGAGGTAACCAGGCAAGCCGGTACATGACCGTCCCCGACCATTAACTTCAGTGCAAGAAAGCTGTCCTTGCCGGCCGAAAAGCTCAATGCAAATCGATGCGTTTCCTTCATCTTTTTCTTTACTCATCAGTCCTCTGCAGCCACAGGTATGAAACTCCCGTCGGAAGCCTGGACATATGCCGTCCCGTCGCGTGAGATCCAGTAACCGTCCGTACTTTCATAGAGCGTAATGAACTCGCCGTAGTCATTCTGAAT
>CACXHD010000028.1 GCA_902767335.1 uncultured Lachnospiraceae bacterium | reverse complement strand
GGTCCATGGATTCCAGGAATTCTTCCCGCTTGGTCTTTCTCTTGCGCTTGGAGTATTCGATATCGCTTAAGGTCTGCTGTTTCATATGACTGTACCTGCCTTTTGTGATATCTCTATTATATCAGAATTCAGGGGTACAGTCAGTTACACAAAGTCGAAACTGCTGATTAAATCAGCGTTTCCTTAAGCATTTGAAAGAGGTGGAAGAACAGAAACTGCCGGCTCCGGATTTCTCCAACATCCGCAGCGCAGCACCCTGCAGCCCGACGGAGGAAATCACGGCGCTGGAAGCGGCCCTACGCTCGGATCCTTCACAATGGTATTATCCGGATCCCGGATTCGAAGGCGCATACTGTTTTGACCTGGATTCGTACAGATATTTTCTGGTCCGCGGATTTGCCGTTGTCATGGCGGCAGGCCCCGGAACCCTTGGCTCCGATGGTGTCGTGAACTGCGGCTCCCGTTACGAAACGGATTCGTTTTGCGCTGTGATCGAGTGGCTGAAAGGTGAGCGGAACGCCTTTGCTGACCGCACAGGCAGCGTGGCGGTCAGAGCGGACTGGGCGGATGGCAACGTGGCCATGACAGGAAAATCTTATGCCGGGACACTGCCGTTTGCCTTGGCGGCAACGGGAATCGAAGGATTGAAGACGATTATCCCGGTGGCCGGAATTGCAGACTGGTATACAGATTCAAACCAGCAGGGCGCACAGCGCTATTATCCGAAGGAAATGCTGCTGAGCATGCTTGCGTATTTCTGCAGCAGTCGCTTCAATGACCCGGCGCTGACAGCGGCACAACGGGAGAGAATGGACGCGTTCCTGTGCAGACTGAGCGCAGATCAGGTGCCGACAGGATTCGATTACGGACCGTTCTGGGAAGAGAGAAGCTATATCCGGCATGCGGAGAAGCTTCGCTGCAGTGCGCTGATCGTACACGGCCTGAATGACGATAATGTTGCGACGAAACAGTTTGAGCTGATGTACAGATGCTTCCGAAATGCCGGCAGGGATGTAAAACTGCTGCTGCACCAGGGCGGTCATATCACGCCTTCCATGGAGAATCACGGATATGGGATCCGCGTGGACGGCGGTTTCTATAATGATATCCTCAATCGTTGGATCACCCGGTATTTTTACGGAACGGACAGCACGCCCGATCTTTTGCCGGGCGTACTGGTACAGAGCAATCTTGACCAGGACAGATGGATTCATGAGGCTTCCTGGGAAGCGGATCGGAATATCTGCTTGTCCTGTGGAAAGGAGGGTGGCCTTCATCCCGATCCGGAGCTGCCGGCACTCTCTTCCGGCGGGGAAACGGCTTTCATTGATACAGACCTTGAAAAGGCGGGAATCCATGCTGAGAATTTTGACGAAAAGATGAGTCTTTCTTCATCCAATGCAAATTGCCGGTATCTTTCGGAAAAACAACGGGAGAATCTGACGATCAAAGGAACAGTCCGGGTTTCATTCAGGGCAGCGCTGGAGCGGGGGGATATTACACACCAGTTCGGCGCGGTATGCCTGTCCGATGCGGATAAGAAAACACAGGAACTGGGGATGAACCCCGACAGACCGGATGACCTGAAGCTCACGCTGCTGCTGGTCGATCTGGCAGAGGACGCGTTTGCGCATTATGCGCACAACAATACAGGCCGTGACATCGTGCCGGTGACAGTGGAAGAAGAGGGTGGCATACCGCTGGGCAGCAATCTGCCGCCAATCAATCTGTGCCGGTTTGAAACGGTCAGCAGCAATTACAAGGTCATCAGCCGGTCGTATATGGACCTCTGCAATCCGGACGCAGGCTACGAGCCGGAGACGGCGTCTTCGTTTATCATACCGGAGCCGGGGGCAGCGAGGGACTATACCGTCTATATGAACCCTACCTACTATACGGTGGCGGCAGGTCACAGACTTGCCGTTGTGATCGGAACGGAGGACCCGGTCAACTGTCTGCTGCATAAGGAATATACTGTTGCGATCCGGCATGAATCGGTGCAGATCCGGGTGCCGCTGGCCGGATAAGGAAAACGTTGCAGAACAATCCATTTCCTCATTTAACCCTGCGGGCCGGGATACCCGTTCCGGTTTGATCCGGCCGTCGGCATTGAAAGAACCCTCCGGGAGGATGCGCACTCGCGCGTAAGGAATTCTGTCGCAAAAGCGACTGCGCTCGGCGTGAGGGGCTGTGAAAAAATATATAAAGCCGAGGGCATCCGGCCTTCCGATTTATATTGCTTTTTTCACAGCCCTTTTTTAAATTGATATAAAATTGCGGCGGTCTTTGGGAGGAAGATCTGGCGGATGATTTGACTTTCATGCCTTAAAGTATTAGAATTTTGTATAAGTATTTCATACTTTCAGACAGACAAACTGTCAAAAATTACATATAAAAAACCAAATAGAAAGGACAATCCATGGACCAGGAGTGGAAATTTTCTGAACTTACATATACCAGACCCGAAATCGACAGTCTGAAGGATACCATCGGAAGGCTGACGCAGAAAGTCGAAAATGCCGACAGCTGGCAGGCCGTACTGGACACAATTGCGGAACATGATACTGTGATGAAGCATTATTCGACCCAGTATGTAATTGCGCATATCCGGAATACGCTCAATACGGCGGATCCGTTTTATGAGAAGGAGATGGAATGGTTTGCCGAGGCGAATCCAACGCTCTCTCCGCTGGAGGTGGCGTTTACGGAGGCTCTTTCGCAGAGCCGGTTCCGCGATGAAGTGGAGCAGAAATACGGGAAGCAGTTTTTCGTGCAGGCGGATCTGCAGAAGCGCATGTTCTGCGAGAAAAATATTCCGCTCATACAGCAGGAAAGCAGGCTGAAACTGGAGTATCAGAAGATGATGGCCTCCTGTCAGATCGAATTTGACGGAAAAACCTGCAATCTGTACGGGATTCAGAAGTACTTTGAACATGAAGACCGCAGTATGCGCCGGGACGCATTCAAGGCCTATTCCGATTTTTATCGGGCGCATGAAGACCGGCTGGAGGAGATCTGGGACGAGCTGATCCGGATCCGGAATGAGATGGGCCGTAATCTCGGCTTTGCCGATTTCATTCCGCTGGGGTATCTGCAGCAGGGACGGTCGGACTATGGCGTCGAAGAAGTGGCTTCCTTCAGGGAGCAGGTCCGGCAGGAGCTGGTGCCGCTCTGCAGCCGCCTGTATGAAGCCCAGGCAAAGCGCCTTGGGATTCCGCATGTGATGGCTTACGATGAGAAGCGGGTGTTCCCAGACGGGAATGCGAAGCCTGCCGGGGACGATGATTTCATGGTAGCCCGGGCGAAGGAAATGTATCATGAGATGAGTCCGGAAACGGGTGAATTCATCGACTTCATGATCCGCCATGAACTGATGGATCTGAAGAACAAGCCAGGAAAAGCTTCCACCGGATATATGACGGATTTGATGGATTATCACGCGCCGTTCGTATTCTCCTGTTTTAACGGCACGATCTTTGATATGCAGGTGCTGACCCATGAACTCGGCCATGCATTCGCGGGATATATGGCGATGCGCAGCCAGCCCATTTCCGACTATTACAGTGAGTCCACGGACATTGCGGAGATCCACTCCATGTCCATGGAGCAGTTTGCCTATCCTTACGCGGAACGGTTCTTCGGAGCGGACGCGGACAAGTATCGGTTTGCCCACCTGCAGGAAGCGCTCACGTTTGTGCCCTTCGGTGTCGCGGTTGACGAATTTCAGCATATCTGTTATGCGCATCCGGAGCTGACGCCGAAAGAGCGTACGTATGAATGGCATAAGCTGGAAGAGAAATATATGCCCTGGAGATCGTATGAAGACGATCCGTTTATGGAGCGGGGCGGCTACTGGTACCATAAGCTGCATATTTTCCTTTATCCGTTCTATTATATTAACTACACGCTGACCACCATGGGAGCGATGGAATTTAAGAAGAAAAATGCGGACAATCATGAGAAAGCCTGGGCAGATTACATGAAGCTCTGCAAAGTCGGCGGCAGCATGAGTTATCTGGAAACGCTCCGGCTTGCAGATCTCTCCGTGCCGTTTGAGGACGGGGCTGTGAAACAGGCAGTTTCCTATGCCGCACAGATTCTGGAAGAGCAGATCCGCGGGATGGAGAGTTAGACCGTTTGCGGAGAAAAAGATACAGGAGCAGATGCCTTCCGGCAGTCTGCCGTGAGGTGAAACATGGCTGGACGTAAGCTGCGATATGCCAGGGACTATACACCGTCCGATCCGGCGGATGCTTCGGCAGACGGCGGATCCGGGTATACCTACACGGGAAAAACGTATATTTCTGCCGCAGAAAACTATGCCGGTGCGGTGCGAAAATGTATGCTGTTTCTGATGGCCGGATGGGGGGCATTTCTGGCAGCGCTGCTGCTTAATTCCCGCGCCATGCGGACGGCCTGGATCTCGCTGCCGTTTGTGTTCTGCGGGTTATGTCTGTATCTTGTGAGCGGAAGCCTGTTCGGGCTCCGAAAAAAGACGGTATTCCGGCAGAAGGAAGCGGATCTGGCCAATGACCGGTTCCCGCCCGTCTCCCTGTTTCTGGCCGTATTGGCGCTGCTGGCCCTGGCGGCGGATCTGCTGCGCCTGGTGTCCGGCGGGAGAGACGGCTTTGGCGAAGGAGGTAACCTGTTTCCCGGAGATGTACTGTTTCCCATATGCGCAGCGGTACTTTTTGGCGCGGGCGCCGGGCTTTTCCGGATGCGGAAGCGGATCCGGCTGAAGGAAGACGGAAAAGAAGAGGCCGTAAGAAGCGACCGGAGGAAGCACCCAGACAAAGAGATTAATGAAGCGGAGCGATGAAGACCTGATGAAGACCCGATGAAGAGATCCGATGAGGCGGTTAAGAGAAGCGGCCTGATGAAGAGATAAAAAAAGAAACCAGAGGATGAGATCAAACAGCGAAGAACTTCGCTTATTTGATATAAGATCTGCCGGCGATGAAATACTGATCGCATGCCTGCAGGTCCGAAAAACAAAAAGGAGGATAAAAGCAAATGATCAGGATGAGAAAGGTAATTGCCCTGACGGGGGCTGCAGCGATGATGCTTTCATCGTTTGCCATGGCAGAAGACGCAACCGAGGCAATGGAAGCTGCGACCGAGGCAGCGGAAACTGCGGCAGAGGAAGCCGGGACCGAGGCAGGGGAAGCTGCAGCGGACAACGCGAAGAACCTTGTATTTGCCACCGCGACCTTCGGTCAGAAATTCAGTCCGTTTTTCGCGACGACCGCCTATGACATGGAGGTTGTGGATCTGACCCAGGCGCTGGCGCTTGCATCCGACCGCGGAGGCGCGATCATCAACAACGGGATCGAGGGAGAAACGGTTGAATATAACGGCACGGAATATCCCTACTATGGCCTCGGCAATGTGGAAGTCGTTCAGAACGATGACGGCACGGTGGATTATACCATCAAGCTGAAAGAGGGCGAAAAATTCTCCGATGGAGAACCGATTACCATTGATGATCTGATTTTTAGCTTTTATGTTTACGCGGATCCCACCTACGACGGATCCACCACGATCTATGCGCTTCCGATCGAGGGCATGGAGGAATACCGTTCCGGCATGCAGTCGAAGATGGATCTGATCCTGGCGACGGAGCGGGCCGGATACGAAGAAAACGACTATTATACACAGGACGAGTATGATGCATTCTGGGCAGCTTTCGACACAGCCGGAGAGAATTTTGCCCAGGAGATCGTTGATTACTGCAAGGGCGCAGGATACAACGCAGAAGATGACAGTGTCGCAGCATGTGCTGCCAACTGGGGCTATGAGCTGGCGGAAGATGCCACGGCTGCGGATTTCTTTACCTCGATGGTGGATGCCTACGGATATGACCTGAGCGATGAGGGCATCAACCTGGAGACAGCCGGCACTTCGATCACGGATTTCATTACGGAAGCCGTCGGCGGCGAGGAAGCCATGGAAGAACTGCAGAAAGGTATGCAGACCGGTGACGGCGCTGCGAACATCAGCGGCATTACCCGCGTGGACGATTATACCATGACGGTCCGCACCACGAGCTTCGATGCGACCACGATCTACAATCTGTCGATCGCAGTGGCTCCGCTGCACTATTACGGCGATCCGGCTGCCTATGATTATGACAATAACCAGTTCGGCTTCACAAAGGGTGATCTTTCGATCGTCAAGGCGAAGACATCAGAGCCGGTCGGCGCAGGCCCCTATGTGTTTGAAGGATATGCCAACGGTGTTGTCACCCTGCGCGCGAATGAGAATTATTTCAAGGGCAAACCCGCCACGGAAGTTCTCCTGATGCAGGAAGGAATCGATTCCGACTATGTACCGGGCATCGTAACCGGAACCTTTGACGTTGCGGTTCCTTCTCTGAACGATGAGACCGTCAAGGCGATTGAGGATGCGAACAGCAACGGAACGCTGAACGGCGACACCATCGACACGGTTCTGGTTGACTATCGCGGATACGGATACCTTGGCATCAACGCGGATCTGGTCAATGTCAATGATGAGCCCGCTTCGGATGCGTCCAAAGCGCTGCGCAAAGGTTTCATGACCCTGCTGTCCGTTTACCGTGATACCGTAATCAACTCTTATTACGGAGACCGTGCGGCTGTGATCCAGTACCCGATTTCCAATACCTCCTGGGCAGCTCCGAAGCCGGCCGACGAAGGTTATCAGACCGCATATTCCGTTGACGTGGACGGCAATCCGATCTATGACTCCTCAATGAGTGAAGAAGAGCGTTATGAAGCTGCAAAACAGGCAGCCATCGGATACTTCAAGGCCGCCGGATTTACATTTGACGAAGCCTCCGGTAAATTCACGGATGTCGAATCGACGTATGAGGTAATGATCCCCGGTTCCGGCCAGCAGGATCATCCGGCGTACGGCATCGCTGTGGCTGCTTCCGAGGTTCTGGAAGAACTGGGCATCAAGCTGCAGGTCAATGACGTAGGCACCTCCGAGTGGAACAACGCGCTGGAAGGCAACACAGCCATGATGTGGGCAGCTGCATGGCAGGCCAGTGTGGACCCGGATATGACGCAGGTTTATTCCAGTGAGAATGCCCATGGAAACGGCACAAATTCCAACCATTACGCGATCGACGATGCGGATCTGGACCAGCTGATTGCAGACGGCAAGGGCAGCGCGGATACGGAATACCGCAAGAGCGTTTATAAGGATGCCATGGACATCATCATGGACTGGGGCTGCGAGCTTCCGCTGTACCAGCGCAAGGACTGCACCGTCTTCTCGGCAGAGCGCGTCAACCTCGATACCGTTCCGAAGGATATGACTCCGTACTGGAACTGGTATGCGGAAGTGGAAACGCTGGCAGTTCAGTAAGGAATCTGTTTCCGAAGGGAACACAGGAAACGTCAACAACAGATGTATGGATCCCGGACCATATCTCCCTGCGGGGGGATATGGTCAAGGATTTCTTTGTCTCACAGGAAAATCCGATGCATATCCTGTAAGGCAAAAGCACTCCGGACAGCGCCTTCTGCTGTCCGGACACAGGGGAACCAAGGCTGAAAAAGCTGAATGCGACAGCCCCACAGGAAGGATATCCCATGCTTAAATATACAACCAAACGAATTCTGTACAGCATTGTGATCCTTTTTTTTGTCATGTTTCTGATCTATGTGCTGATGTACAATATGCCCATGGGCTACATTGAGACGAAGGCCAGGGAGCTGGCGTCCCGGCCGGGGGCGACCAAGAGCTATGCCCAGTGGCTGCACGACCTGAATGCACAGTACGGCATGGACAAAGGCGTGCTTGCCGGGTATTTTGTCTGGCTGAAGAATGCTCTTACCGGCAACTGGGGAGACAGCTGGGCATGGACCATTCCGGTCACCCAGGAATTTCACAATACCGTGTGGTACAGTTTTATCCTGGGACTTGTTTCTTTTATCTTTGAAATCATTATAGCGATCCCGCTGGGAATCCGGGCGGCCCGCCGGCAGTACAGCTTTACGGATTATGCGACTACGGTCGTGTCCATGGTCTGTATTTCCATGCCGACCTTTTTCCTGGCCACTATTTTAAAATATGTTTTCTCTGTCAAGCTGGGATGGTTTGATCTCTCCGGCATGCAGGGAAGAAATTATATGAATTTATCACAGATGGGTAAATTCCTGGATGTTGCAAAACACTTTGTCCTGCCGGCCATCACGCTGACGGTCATCAATATCGGAAGTCTGATGCGTTATACCAGAACCAACATGCTGGAGGTCCTGAACGCAGACTATATCCGGACCGCCAGGGCGAAGGGCGTGCCGGAAAAACAGGTCATCAACCGGCATGCGTTCCGAAATACGCTGATCCCGCTGGTGACCATGCTGGGAGGGTCGCTGCCTTCCCTGTTTGCCGGGGCACTGATTACGGAGACCCTTTTCTCGATCCGGGGAATCGGCTATGCCTCCTACACATCCATGACCCAGGGCGATATTCCTTTTATCATGTTTTACCTCGCGTTTATTTCGATCCTCACGCTGCTGGGCAATCTGATTTCGGATCTGCTGTATGCGGCGGTTGACCCGCGTGTGCGGCTGACGTAGGAAGCCTTCATCGGCGCTGCACGGTGATCCGCCGGAGGTTCTGAGGAAACTGAAGAGAAAAAGACCGGGCAGGACGCCCGGGGATTTCCCGACAGATCCGCAAGGTGATACAGAGAGGAGCATAAGCCTTGGCAACATACAATCTGAATGAAGAACTGAAAGAGAGAGAAAAAAGAAAAAAACTGGAAAAGCAGGGGGCCAACGCCGGAGCGGAAGAAGTTCTGGCGCTGGACGATGTAAGCCGTGTCAAAGTTCTGTCGCCGGGACGGAAAGTGTTTAAGCGCTTTATCCGGAACCGGCTGGCGGTCTTCGGCTCCGTGACGCTGATAGTCCTGTTCGTTTTTTCCTATTTTGGTCCGCTGGTT